>CAZGDG010000177.1:0-1507 GCA_964524415.1 uncultured Flavobacteriaceae bacterium | reverse complement strand
GGAACACGTGCAAAAGTTGGGTCTTAATTTAAAATCTAGCATTTTTGTCCTTATCAAACCGACATAAATGAATAAAGACATAAACCAATCATTACTTGAGTTAATCCTACCTGAAGGGATTTTAGAATATTTCGAGATTACCGGCCTAAAACAGGAAGATAGCGGGAAATATGTCTATAATAAGAACTTGACCATCTATCTTGAAGAAAAAAACAAGGTTCCACAGGAATACAAATCATATAGATACAAGGCAAGTGGTTTTATGGAACCTCGACTGATAAATGATTATCCCATCCGCAATATGCTTGTGACTTTAAGTGTTAAGCGAAGACGTTGGGACGTTGAAATAGACGGACAGCAAAAGAAAGTATGCAGAGATTGGAATGTTATTGCACAGGGTACTCGAATAAGTAAAGAGTATGCTGCTTTTTTAAAAGAGATTAGTAGATACTAACGCAATTAGCTGCCAAAGTCTTGAAACTTACTTGGGAGTCAATGGGCGTAGATTTCAAAGGCAATACAAAGAAAAGCTAAGTGACTTCCACAATTGGAAGCAAAAATTGCATGCTGAACAATATATCGTTTATCCTAAAAATTTAGGACCGCACTTAACAATTGACGAAACGGCTTTGTCCAATGGAGAACTTTATACAATCATTACCAACAAAGCCAAAAAAGGGAAGAAAGGTTCTATTGTTGGTATGTTCAAGGGAACTCAATCCAGTGATATAATTGACTACATTATTAAGCACTTCCCCTCTCATAGGCGAAAGATTGTCCGTGAAGTCACATTAGACATGGCTGCTAATATGAATCTGATTATTAAAAAATGCTTTCCTCGTGCTGACCGCGTAATAGACCGCTTCCATGTGCAAAAGTTGGCTCATGAGGCTGTACAAGAAGTTCGCATTAAATATAGATGGAAGACTTTAGATACTGAAAATAAAGAATACAAGAAAGCCAAAGACCAAGGTATAGACTATAAACCTGAAATATTGCCTAATGGAGATACCCGCAAACAACTTTTGGCTAGAAGTAGATATCTGTTATTCAAACCGAAAGAACGCTGGACTAAATCTCAATGCGAAAGAGCTCAAATACTATTTCACTTGTATCCCGATATTAAACGAGCATACAAATTATCTTACAGACTCTTCGAAATCTATAATCGGCAAATATCCCCTGAAGTAGCCAGAACTAAATTAGCTCATTGGTTCAAGCATGTAGAAGAGTCTGGGTTTGACTCTTTCTCAACAATAAGAAGAACATTTGAAACACACTATCAAACTATATTAAACTACTTCCGTGCCAGAAGTACTAATGCAGCAGCTGAATCATTCAATGCAAAAATTAAAGAATTCAGAAGACAGTTCAGAGGAGTAGTAGATGTGAAATTTTTCCTATTCAGATTATGTAAAATTTATGCCTAGACCCAGGTTTTGCACCTGACCCGAAATTTTTCCTATTCAGATTATGTAAAATTTATGCCTAGACCCAGGTTTTGCAC
>CAZGDG010000176.1:0-1523 GCA_964524415.1 uncultured Flavobacteriaceae bacterium | reverse complement strand
GGTAACATCATTAGACCTGATCGTATTATAATCAAATCCAACAAATCACTTACTCTAATAGACTACAAAACTGGCGCAAAGCAACAACAGCACAACACTCAGATTAATAATTATGCATCTATTTTAAATGATATGGGCTTTCATGTTGAAAAGAAGCTGTTGGTTTATGTTAATGAAACTATTAAGATAATTGAAGTCTAGTTAACGAATGTTATCTTTGTACTGTAATTAAAATCCTCACTATGTACGGAGCAATAAAAAACCACTTACAAGAAGAAATTGAAGCTATTAAGGAAGCTGGCTTATTTAAGGAAGAGCGTATTATCACTTCTCCTCAAGGAGCAGAGATAACCTTAAACACAGGGCAAAAAGTTTTGAACTTTTGCGCTAACAATTATTTAGGTTTATCCTCCCATCCAGAAGTTGTAAAGGCTGCAAAAGAAACACTGGACTCTCACGGATTTGGAATGTCTTCCGTAAGATTTATTTGTGGCACACAAGACATACACAAAACATTAGAAAGAAAAATAGCGGAGTTTTATGGCACAGAGGATACTATTTTATATGCTGCAGCCTTTGATGCCAATGGTGGTGTTTTTGAGCCACTTTTAACCAAAGAGGATGCCATAATATCAGATGCACTCAATCATGCTTCTATTATAGACGGCGTAAGACTGTGTAAAGCTGCCCGATACAGATATAAAAATAATGATATGTCTGATCTTGAAGAACAACTTAAGGCGGCTAATGCTAATGGTGCCAGATTTAAAATAATTGTTACCGATGGTGTGTTTTCCATGGATGGGCTTGTAGCCCCTTTGGATAAGATTTGCGATTTAGCCGATAAATATGATGCCATGGTAATGATTGACGAATGCCATGCCACTGGATTTATTGGTGAGACAGGTATCGGCACCTTAGAAGAAAAGGGTGTTCTAGGAAGAATTGACATTATAACAGGAACGCTTGGTAAAGCTCTAGGCGGCGCAATGGGAGGTTATACAACAGCCAAAAAGGAAATCATTGAGCTTTTACGTCAAAGGTCGCGACCGTATCTATTTTCAAATTCCTTAGCACCGGCAATTGTAGGCGCTTCAATTAAAGTGTTTGATATGTTGAAAAATGACAGCGCTTTACGAAATCAGCTAAAATCGAACACCTCGTATTTCAAAGAAAGTTTGAAATCTGCGGGATTTGATATTATTGATGGCGACTCTGCAATTGTTCCTGTTATGCTGTACGACGCAAAACTATCGCAGAAAATGGCGAAAATGTTACTTGAAGAAGACATTTATGTCATTGGCTTTTTCTATCCTGTTGTTCCTAAAGGTAAAGCACGCATCCGAGTACAACTTTCGGCAGCTCACACAAAAGAACATCTTGATAAGGCTATTTTAGCTTTTAAAAAAGTAGGGAAATCCTTAGGGGTTATATAATTCTGCTACAAACGCACTATTTTAGGGCTTTGTAACAATATTTTTATATATTTGTCTTTGTTAATAAAATTTAACAACTTACTTTTG
>CAZGDG010000175.1:0-1548 GCA_964524415.1 uncultured Flavobacteriaceae bacterium | reverse complement strand
ACCGTTCATATATGACTCTAATAGACCTGTTCTTGGTTTCCGTGTTGGTGCTTTTTCATGTTCAAAGGTTCTATCGATAATCTGCTCAGAAAATTCTATACCCTCATTTTTTAGGGATTGAACAAGAAAATTATGAACGGGCCAAAACGTTTCTTCAGGAAAAGAATCGGTACCCAAACCATCTTGATTGGTAACCATGACCAATTCGAAATTAAGCTCATTTGCAATCTTGCTTAAGTATTGGAATACGCCTGGGAAGAATTCAAGTTTTTCAAAGCTGTCCAACTGGTAATCCACAGGTGGCTCTATGGCTAAGGTGCCATCTCTATCTATAAACAATACGGGTTTCATTGTAGTTGAATTAAAGTCTCGATTAATTGTTTGTTTTCTTCTGGTGTGCCTACAGTAAAACGAAGACAGTTTTCGCACAAGGGTTGATTTGTTCTATTTCTCACCACAATCCCTTTTTTAATTAACTGCTGGTAACGCTGATTGGCATCATCGACCTTTACCAAAACAAAATTTGCATCTGAAGGATACACATGTTTTATAAATGAAATATCATTTAGTGCAGAGGTGAGCGTATCTCGTTCTTTAACTATGATTTTGATTTGCTCATTTACCTCTTCAAGAGCATTTAATCGTTCTAAGGCTTTGGTTTGGGTAAGTTGATTGACGTTATATGGCGATTTTATTTTATGTAATATTGAAATAATAAATTCCGAAGCATAACATATACCTAGTCGAATCCCAGCGAGTCCATAAGCCTTGGAAAAAGTTTGTGTTACAATGAGGTTTGGAAATTCATTAAGCCTGCTCAACCAGCTTTGCTGATTTGAAAAATCTATATAAGCTTCATCTATAACCACAATACCATTAAATCCATTTATAAGCCGTTCTACATTTTTAGCTTTAAAACTGTTAGCGGTTGGATTATTGGGTGAGCACAGAAATAATAGCTTAGAATTGTCATCTTGACTTCCCAATATTTCTTCCACTTTTGGCTCAAAATTAGAGTCAAGCGTTACATAAGTGATATCTACAGCGTTTAAATCTGCTAAAACCTTATACATGCCATAGGTTGGTGGTAATGTGATGACATTGTCTTTTCCAGGCTCACAAAAGGCCCTAAAGATAAGGTCAAGGACTTCATCGCTTCCATTACCTAATAAAATCTGAGAGGATGGAATACCTTTTATTTTTGTTAGGCGCTCTTTAACCAAAGTCTGCTGTGGATCTGGATAACGATTCACACTCGTTTGAAACGGGTTTTCATTGGCGTCAAGAAATACCATATCATCAGAAGCCTCTTGGTACTCATCCCTTGCCGATGAATAAGCCTTTATGGTTTTTATATTAGTGCGTAAAAGACGTTCTACGTTCATTGTTCTATATCTTTTAAGCGTAATGTCACAGCATTTTTGTGGGCCTGAAGTCCTTCAGCTTCCGCCATAATTTCTACAGCTTTACCAATATTCTTAAGGCCTTTCTGCGAAATTTTTTGAAAGGTCATGCTTTTCATAAAACTGTCTAAGTTTACTCCAGAAT
>CAZGDG010000174.1:0-1552 GCA_964524415.1 uncultured Flavobacteriaceae bacterium | reverse complement strand
TAAATCATATGATGATATTGTGGTTTTATTAGACGGTGTATAGATAAAACTGAATGTTGCTCTGTCATAAACTGTAAGTGCCCAAAACTGCTCTACAGGCATATCCGCAGGGACGTTTACCTTATACATTTTATTGGCTATAAATAATTCTCCATCAGCGTCTTTCATAGCCATAATGTATTGTGTAGCCGGACTATCAGAAAGTTTTTTCGGCACAAACGTACACATCATATACTGCATTGCTTTAGTTTCAATATCTATATGATGGTCGTATTCATATGAAAAGGACCCATTTGCATCAGCTTGCAAAAGTGATCCATAATGTCGGTCTTTCCAGTACAACCATGATTCTGCGTTATCCCAAAAGTTGTCTAAATAAGAATAGACATCAACCATGGCCTGATTCATTGCTTTTGAGGTTTTTTCGTCTGGATTAAATTCTTTTTTACCATATTCAATTCCTAAAGACTTGGCCATTCCCATCATTGGTTTATCAACCTCTCGTGCATTTTCTACAGAGAAAATTTCTTGAACATCTTTAAAGTATCGAGCGTCAAAAAATGGTAAGCCTGGAAATCTTACGTCAGAGTAATCCCAAAATTTTTGCGTGGGTGGATTTTTTGCTTCGCTTAAACCATACATTCTCAATTTTTTGGAATAGTTATATGCATCTTCATCTGTTTTTCCTTCAGCTCGTACTGAACGAAAAGCTAATGCAATCCTATAACTAGGCGAAGGAACATGAATATATCCCGTAGGAATTTCTCCTTTATAGTTTGGAGGAGTAAATAGATACTTGGATGCTTTTCCTTTATCAAGTCCTGAAGGTCCTACGTCAGCAATGGTTAATTGCCAGTGATCTACTACCTGACCGTATAAAGAACCTTCAGGTCCTGCTGCTGGCACTTCTAATACAGTAGGACCGTTGCGTAAATCTGCAAAGCCAGCAATGTAAGGGGTTGAGCTATTGGATGTAACTACTTCTAATTTGGGACTTGCTACTTTAGAATTAGCAATAATGTCATGATCCTTATAACCATTACTTTCTACGGCAGCTTGTCTAAATCGATAGATTGCCACAGCAGGCATTGCCCATAATCCCACTTCAAATGCACGTTGGTATTTTACTTGGTAATCTAGGTCATCAGAAGCTTTGGCACCAAATGCCGGTTGCCCTCCAATAGGTTCCATACTTTGGTCAAAAGTTTCAATTTTTTCAGTTTTTGAATTAATGTTGTTGTCAACTGATGCTTCTTTGCATTGTGAAAATAGCATCAAGCCAATTGCAAGGATTGAAAATGTTTGTGCTTTCATTTTAGTTTAATTTATAACTTGTTATCATAATTCTGGATCTACTTATTATTACTGCCAACTTACTTAGATGACTTGATTCCCCAGACAGTTTTAATAAATATAAATAGATCAGTCTGGTTTTTCTTTCCTTTTATTCTCTAAACCTAACAAATTCTTCCTCCACTAAAAATGCCCTAAACAGGGTATTTTCACTTTTTGGGATTTCACTTTATGGAATGATTGCTTGTTCAGGCGTATT
>CAZGDG010000173.1:1366-1821 GCA_964524415.1 uncultured Flavobacteriaceae bacterium | reverse complement strand
CCGCACGCCGGGATTTGTGAGGGGGTGGTCGGGTAACTGGCTGTCCTACCTTGATTTGCGACACGTAAGTCGTTGATTTCACTACTAAAATTAACAGGGAGAGTTAAGATTTAGTCATGGTGTGGTGTCACCTGTTCCCGAACCAGGGGGGCGTCATTGGCAACGGTGGGGTCTCAAGCACTTGGTAAGCGCATCGGAAATGAGCAGCACATGGACGATGTTTGGGAAATGACCGATATTGGGTAAGGTATCTGAACCTTTGTTTACATGTCGTAACGAGCGCGGAGCTAGAGCGGCCATTCGGCTCCAAAGCCAAAACGGCGATGTTGGGCAGGTTGGTGAGTATTGACGGCGAGCCAACACACCTGTAGACCCAACCGGCATACAGAAGGGCCCTAAGTCGGTCTGTGAATTCAACGAAACGTGGTAAACCTGTATGTCCCTCGCGGCGGTGC
>CAZGDG010000173.1:0-1356 GCA_964524415.1 uncultured Flavobacteriaceae bacterium | reverse complement strand
CGTAAAACCTCTGTGGAGCGATTTGTTTTATAGCGTAGATTTTGCGCTTAGTCCTGAGTACAACCTGAATATTGTTGGGATATTAAACCAGTCCTCTTTGCAAGAACAATTAGAGCAAAGTTTGCGAAATACAACTTGGATAGGGACGTATCTTGTGAATGACGATAGTTTTTCAACTACGCTAAAACTTGTCGTTGTTCAAGATGGCTATGTAGGCGGTGAAGTAATACATTCAGAGCCAGAATCAGAAGGCGGCGGTTATCTTCATGCCAGAGTCACAGGAGATATTTTGTCTCAATATCAAATTAATGGCAGTTATGTTGATGAAGATAGCCTAAGTTCAGAGGCATTAAACACGTTGCCTGTTGATACCGTAACTCGTCAACTGATAAGAATCAAACGGGTTCGAGCTTTGAAATTTATAAATGATGGCGATGGCTCTAAATGGAGTACAAACCGCGAATATCGTATGGTTTTAGAAAATGGCATGTTGTCTGGCTCGGTTGGCGTTCCTAATGATACCTATGGTTCGGGTGATGCAACTTCAGAAAATGGAAATATCCTATTGACCTTACAAAAGTAGGACTTGTGATAAATAAGGATAGATAACTTGTTTTTATGTTATCTATCCAAACTAACATTAAGGTTTCTTAATAAATGAGCAGGATAGATAAAATTTTATTAAAAATTCTTGCAGGTACATCTGATGCAAATATCTCATTCAATGACCTATGTTCACTGCTTAAAAATTTTGGTTTTGAAGAAAGAATCAAAGGAAGCCATCATATTTTTACACGAGATGATGTTGAAGAAATTTTGAACATACAACCGAAAGAATCAAAAGCAAAGTCTTATCAAGTTAAGCAAGTTAGAGATATTTTTGTAAAATATGAAATTGGAGGTGAAGAATAATGACTGCATATGAAATAATTCTATATTGGAGTAATAAAGACCAAGCTATTATTGCTGAGGTTCCTGAATTGCCTGGATGTATGGCAGATGGAAAAAACTATCAAGAAGCCTTAATGAATGTTGAAATTATAATTCAAGAATGGATTGAAACTGCCCAAGAACTGGGGCGATTCATTCCTGAACCCAAAGGCAAGCTGATGTATGCCTAACTTAGCCATCCACCCGACCGCTTTCGCTACGCTCCAGCGTCGGGTACTAGCTCCTTTTACCCATCTTTCAAGTAAGTTAATGAATCATGATGAAGCAATAAACTTATTACATAAAATATCCGAGAAGTTATCTAATAATTTTAATATGGTAATCTCTGAATTTGGAGTAGAAAAAGGGCTTATGCTTGATCTGAAAATCAGTAACGACAACATTAAATTTAGAGAATTTTAATAT
>CAZGDG010000172.1:0-1822 GCA_964524415.1 uncultured Flavobacteriaceae bacterium | reverse complement strand
TCTTATTTTGTTGGTGTAGGGGGGAATCCATCACCTAATGTAAGTTTTAACGTGGACTTCAACATAGTGGGTGATGTGGCCGAAAATCCAATCAATGAAATTTTTTACGAAAACAGAGCCAGACCACTTACGGTCCAAACTCCAGATGGGGAAGTCATACTTCAGGACAATAACAACCTTCAAGTTTATCAAGCAGAATTCGAATGGAAACACGACCTATTCGATTTAAGAGGCTTTTACAGAACTGGCCATTACCACTGGGGTTACGAAGGCGATATTTTTGGATTATACCCTGAGGCCAACTACGGACCTAATTTAGATATATACGGTGGTATTATTTCAGGTATTGAAATTGATGCAAAAGGAGAGCTTGAGGGACTAAAAGCCGCACTTGGTCCACAATTGTGGTGGGGTGCTAATCCTACGATGTTGTTCAAATACTCAAAAACCATTGCCAAATGGAACATCACAGGAATCTATAACAGAGACGTGGAAACCGACTTAGAATTTGATGAGAACGGTCGTCGAGTTCTAGATCAGAACCAAGTTCGAAGTGGGGTAATTCCACCTTGGCCAATGGAAAGAGCAACCCTTGCTTTTGAAAGGGATTACGGAGCTTTTGGGTTAACTTTAGGTGGTATTTGGGCAGGAAGGCCTCTTAATGGTAGTACCTATCAGGATATTAATGATGCGGGTGAAGTCGTAGTAGACGTTGTAAATTCTGATGATAACTGGGGAGGAAAAGCCAAAATCACCTACGAGGGTGGTAAATTTAATTGGTACGCTCAAGGATCAGTAATGGGAATTGTTGCTAATGGAGGTGCAGATCCTACATTAACATTTACAGGTTGGAAACTCAAAGACACGGGAAGCGGTAACCAGTCCAATTTTTTATCTGGTTTTACATATAACATAGGAAAATGGCAAATTGCACCAAACTTTTTATGGCAAAAGCCACTGGTAGACCCTATGCCCAATAACGGTGATGCACCAGGTCGATTAAGAAACTTTATTGACGATCCTTTTGCAGTAAGATGGAACAGAGAAACGACGGGAGGTGAAATTCTTTTCACTTACGATCCAACTCCTGGAACCTACATGTACAATTGGGATAATAACAGAGTTGAAGATGCTAAATTTGCAATGAGTGCAGGTTTTGTATTTAGACACCTTCCTACGACTATGGATGCTCATATTGGTTTCCTAGATACACGTGAATTTTTCGCTTTTGCTAGTTCCGTACCTGCTGAAGATTTATGGGAAGCTCACGCTAGAATGGTTTCCAAATTAAGTCCAGATTTAAATATTGTCGGAACCTTCTATTATGGGAATGGACAAGCTCAGGGAGATTCTGAAAGATTAGTCACAGATCGTTTTGGAGCAAATTTAAATGTGCTTTATAAAAAATACATCATTAACGGAGAGGTGAAAGTAAACGACTGGGGGCCTTTTGATTACCACAGGGATTTTAACCTGACTTTTCCTTTACAGACGATGATTGACTTATCTACAACCCTAGGTAAGCCAGAATGGTATATACTTCCTACAACTCAGATCGGCATAAGAGGAATTTGGAGGTCTCTGAATGAGTTTTCTCCACGCTATTCACCAAATGCTACACCTATTGGTTCTTTCGATACAGAGCCTCGAATAAGTCCAGTTGGATTTCCAAATGGATCTGAGTGGGAAATTATGACATACATTAGATTTAACATAGGTAAATAATATTCAAGATGATGATACATAAATTAATACATAAAATTCAATTGTTGGGACTTGTTGGACTATCGGTGATAGTAACGACAAGTTGTGAAAGAGAAGT
>CAZGDG010000171.1:0-1859 GCA_964524415.1 uncultured Flavobacteriaceae bacterium | reverse complement strand
CGTATGTGTATTGATTGATTCCACCTTTGGAGTCAATTTCAGTAACAACATTCCCGCGCTCGTCATACACATAAGTCGTCGGATTGCCAAACACATCCAACACCGTTTGAGTTGAATTATCCGGGTCATAAACCAACTCAACCGCTTCGCCATTCACATCTAGCATCCGCTTCAATCGACCCGACTCATCATACTCCGTCCGTACCGCAAGTTTCTGTTATTTTTATCGTTGATTGCGACGAATTGCTAAATTCAATAGTTGTTGTGCATAGTTTTTTTCCTCGATGTTATCAGTTATCTCAAAAAGGTAATCAAATACTTCCTGATGACCATAGAATGCCGCTTTTATTAAAGCGGTATTTCCATTTTCATCAGTAGCCCTAGTATTCGCCCCTGACTCAACCAAATATTTGACAATATTGAGGTATCCTTCAAGGGATGCTTTCATTAGGCAGGTAATATGACTTGGAGTAGATCCATTAATATTGGCTCCTGCTTCAAGTAGTAGTTGAATCATTTTAATATTTTTGTGTTCTACTGCCCAATAGAGAGGAGGACATTCCCCTCCATTATCTGGATTGGCTCCAAATTTTAATAATAATTTAACTATTTCTAAGTTTTCTGTTAATGCAGCTAATCCTAGCGGTGTATCCTCAAAATATGGAGAAAAATGTATATCTGCACCGGCTTCAAGTAAAACTTGAACAATTTCTACCTCACCTAAATTTATAGCTTGCATCAATGGAGTAAAACATTGCTCTGAGTCTAACTGACTTAAATCAGATCCTTCGGCTAACAGTTTTCTTACTGTAGATAAGTCACTAGCAAAAATAGCTTCAAATATTTGAAAATTTTGTTTTTTATTCATATTGCTTATCAAGCTTAGTATTTTTAAAATTGATTGATGAGGTTACTGCGTTCAAAATTACACAGCAAATTTTCATATATTTTTATTAATGAAATCCACTTTTACTAATTAGAAGGAGTTGTCACATTTTGAAGCATTGAAGCAACAAAAACTAAAATCCCCTTTTTCTGTGCTTCTCTATTTAATCGATTCTGCAAAGCTTGTCTATCCCTTCTTCCTCCGTCAAACAGTGTTATTATACCTGCGGTAAAAGTGCCATTTTTTCTTGCATATTTATGTATAGCACCCCACTGCTCTGGCTTATTAGGACTATCTCCGGAGGTCAAGCCAACATAATCCCTAACAGCTGTTCTCAAACTTAACTTAATATCACCTATCAACCAACTTCTAATGCCATCAGTGCGATGGCGACGAGGGCGTCCAGATGTAATAATAAAATCTGGTCTCGAAGTTCCAGAGTAAGGAATGCCAGTAAAACTGGTTTGAGGACATTGATACCCACTATCTCTTGCAAATCCACTTAGTTTTAATGTAGGTTCAAAGTAGATGTAAGTTGAAATTGATTCTGGAAATGTACGACAGATTAAACCTTTGAAAAATCGTTCAAATACAACTCCTCCGTAATCTCCTCCAACTATATTAATACCATCATTAACTAAAGAGGTTAGACTTGATGCATTACTATCTAAGGGAAGAAAATGACCGATAGCATCAAAAAAAGCATCAGCCACCATTTGATTGGCTCTTGCCGCTATTTGTTCCTTAGCTTCTGCCCCTGCGTAGGTTTTGAGTTGTGCTAAACGAGTTTGCAGAGTCTGACTAACATTTAGTTCAGTAAGAGTAAACATCCCAGTCGGATCGCTATAAACATAAGGATTGTTATAAACAAACTGATAAGGATTCGCACTCTCTGGCTCCATCTCAATAATATCCACTGGATCGCGACTCAAAAACAACCCCGTCTTCGGATCGTAATCCCTTGCGCGGAAAT
>CAZGDG010000170.1:0-1883 GCA_964524415.1 uncultured Flavobacteriaceae bacterium | reverse complement strand
TAAACATAAGGCTTTCCAATGAAAGGCTTTCCTTTTTTCTTTATCAGAAAATCGGGATGCTTTTTTGTTTTAAGGACTTTTCTGTTTATTGAAATTTTGACTGGTCTGCTAGAGAATTCAAGAAATTTAAGCTGGTATAGTTAAAAATCTGAGACTGTTCTACATTAACAACATGACCACATTGTGGTATTACATGCAAGGAAGCAAGTTTATGTTGCCCTACAACTTTTTTAACATTGGGAAGGAACAGATGGTCTTGGTCGCCCATAATATACATTGTAGGAATAGCAATATCATTTAACCTGAAAAAGCGAAGCAGGGGATTTATTTCGGACGCTAGTTTAAACCATCTCATAAATTCCTTTTGGTACAGCTTCTTTGCCTCGTTAATAAAGAGAAGCCTAGAGGCCTTATGGTTTTTTCTTGGCATGATAATAAAAGCAAATAGCTTGTACAGGTACATATAAGGAATTACTGACTTAAAAACCACGCCAAAGCGCATTAACACCTGAGATCTAAAATTGAGTTTAAGTATGGCGCCACCCATAATCATGCTTTGCACACGTTGTGGATGAATCTCAGCTAAATTCCTTATTAATATGGTTCCCAAGGAAATACCAACAAAATGGGATTTTTCAATCTTTAGATGATCCAGCACTTCTATGATATCTTTGGTAATGGCATTAAAGGTGTAATTGGTGTTAAGGGCATCGCTTAACTTTGGTTTACTTCTGCCATGACCTCTCAAGTCCAATACTAAAACATTGAAGTGCTCACGAAAAGAGCGAATCTGCTTAAACCATATGCTCGAGCTTCCTCCGGCACCATGAACAAAAGTGACCCATTGGCTATGACCTTGCTTTATGTAAGTGTAATGATTAAGCATTTTTTTACGAAGTTAAAGATAGGATTTTTGTTTTACGTAGTTTTTAACAGAGGTATAACGCAAGGGATGATTTTAAGTTTTTGGGCTTTGCATGCAGTGATGTTCTATAAAATTACCCTGAAACTAGTATTTAAACGATAAAAAAATACATTTTACCGATGAAATTCTTTTTTGTATCATTATAAAAGCTATATTTGGAGTCCTTCATAAGTCCTCAAATCGCTTATCAAGGAATTAATTATATCCATTTTACAGTTAGACTAGACTAGTCTGAAAAACTTCCCTCGTTTTTTAGTACAATTTTTGGCTTGTCCAAAAAGGTTAATTATCCATTCCCTTCCCTCAGCGCAAAACATTGTTTTGCACCAAATAATGTATTAACTATTGATAACCCTAAATTGATACCATATGAGAACTATGAAAATTACCTTAGCTTTATTAGCCATTGTAGTATTAACTGTATCTGGTGTACAGTCTAATGACATCGTTAATAACGAACCAACCATTGAGAAGACCTCAACGAATATTGATTTGTTAGCTCACGGGAAAGCAGAAATAAAGGTTCCAACTAGAGGATAAATTCGCTCTATTTTATAATATAAATAGCTCTTGCAATGTTGCAAGGGCTTTTGGTGCTTATTGGAGGTGTACACAAATTGGAAATTTAGTTTTAAATTTGATGACAAAGACATGCCATTTAATTGAAAGCATCACAACACTTCCTTTTTATAATCCTACTCGTAATTTCTGTAAGTATAGATGCTCAGGAATCTTCCGTATTAAGGGATTCTGTTAAAGTTCTTATACAAAACACGGATAACTTAGATTTTCCAACGGATGAACGATTAACATATGGCCTTCAGGCTTTAGACCTTGCCAGACAGTTACAAAATGATTCAATTGAACTGCAAGCGCAAAGTAAATTGATGAATGTCTATTTTGATAGACAGGATTTTGAGGCTTACATTTCAACAAATCATCAAATAGCGCTTCTGTC
>CAZGDG010000169.1:0-1937 GCA_964524415.1 uncultured Flavobacteriaceae bacterium | reverse complement strand
ACTAAGTCGCTCATGATGCGAATATAATAATCTCATTTTAACATAAACTTTAGACATTCACTAGTAACAGATTGTAGATTTGTGCGTCTTGTTAAGAAATTAAAATGATTATAATGAAAAAATATTTTGCCATATTAGGGTTAAGCTTAGTGCTTGTAGGTTGTGGTTCTGCCAAGCCTAAAGCAGATGATTTAGCCACTAATAATCCAATCGAAACCGCATTAGATCTTACAGCCGTGGTTGACGATAAAGTGCCTGTAACCATCAATCCAGGGCGTTTTACCACAGAATCTGTAACCTATAGAATTCCTAGGGTGGTACAAGGGACCTATTCCGTGAGCGATTTTGGAAAATACATTGATGACTTCAAAGCGGTAGATTATAATGGTAACGAGCTGGCAGTAGAAAAAATAGATACCAATAGTTGGACCATTTCAAACGCAACCCAACTCGATAAAATTGAATATTACGTCAACGACACTTTCGATATTGAAACAAATGGTGGCATAGGAGGTGAACAGCCTTTCTCTCCTGCAGGAACTAATATTGAGCCAGAAAATTATGTTCTGAACCTTCATGGATTTATTGGGTATTTTGATTCATTGAAATCCAATCAGTACACCTTGGATGTTACGGCGCCAGCATCATTTGACAGAACTTCCGCATTATTAAGTACGGGTTCTAAAACAGTATCAGAAGACCTTGTAGTTACGAGCTATTTTGCGCCACGTTATTTTGATATCACGGACAATCCTATGATGTACGGAAACTTGGATGTTGAGGAGTTTATGGTAGGCGATATTAAAATAGTTTTGAGTGTTTACTCACCTAATAAAGTGCATACGGCAGCAAGTCTTAAGGAAACGGCTTTTGAGATGATGAAAGCCCAAAAGGAATATCTAGGCGACATCAACACTACGGCACGTTACGATATCTTTCTCTACCTCTCTGAAGGTAAAGAGGATTCTCCAAAGGGATTCGGCGCTTTAGAGCATCATACTTCTACGGTTGCTGTATTTCCAGAAAGTACGCCTTTGGAGGGATTAAAAAGCTCATTTATTGATGTCATTGCCCATGAGTTCTTCCACATTGTAACGCCTTTATCAGTGCATTCTGAAGACATTCACTATTTCGATTACCACCAACCAACATTTTCTAAGCATTTGTGGATGTATGAAGGCGTAACCGAATATTTTGCTCAGCATTTCCAGGTTTATGAAGGCCTAATGTCCAATGAGGAGTTTTATAGCACCATGAATCAAAAAATATCTACCTCTAGAATGTTGGATGATACCATGAGCTTTACCATAATGAGCGAGAATGTGTTGGATGAGCCCTATGCCTCCAACTATTACAATGTATACATGAAAGGCGCTTTAATTGGTATGTGCATTGATATTTTAATGCGCAAAGAAAGCGATGGACAGCGCAGTATGTTGTCTTTAATGAAAGAGTTGTCCATGAAATATGGAAAAAACAAACCTTTTGAAGACGATAAGATTATAGCGGAAATCACAGAAATGACCTACCCAAGTGTTGGCGAATTTCTTAGAACCCATGTAGAAGGTGATGTGCCCATAAATTATAATGAGTTTTTTGAAATGGTTGGTTTAACCATGGGACAAACCGAGGTAGAGACTAATTACATTTTTGCGGGTGGACAAAATGTTATTTTTGATGCAGACCAACAAGCTGGTACAATATTCTTCTCAGAAATGGCCTTAAAGAATTCGTTTTGGGCATCACAAGGCGTTCAGGCAGGTGATGTCATTAAAAAAGTGAATGGCCAGGAATTAACGCTCCAAAATGCACAACAAGTGTTAGGAGGCATGTTTATGTGGCAAGAAGGGCAAGAGATAACCGTGGACTTAGAGCGAAATGGAGAACCTGTTCTAATTAAAGCAAAATTGACCAAACCCATGGCAGTTTCAGAGTCT
>CAZGDG010000168.1:0-1938 GCA_964524415.1 uncultured Flavobacteriaceae bacterium | reverse complement strand
TCGTGCACATTTGGCGCTAAATAGCGCAAGGTCTTTTTACCGTTTTCAGCCTTGGTTTCGTTTTCTAGGTAACCTGTTCCTCCAACCACATAATCTTCATCAATTGTAAGGCTAACGTCAAAATCGCCCCAAACACCATGGAATTCCCTAGCGATATAAGGATCGGCATGCCAGCCTTCAAAATCATATTCGGCTAGTTTTGGATACCATTGTGTCATGGATAAGGCTACACCCTCAGCATTGTTTCTTCCTGATCTGCGAATTTGAACAGGAACTTGCGCGTCAAAGTCCATCTTAAAAGTAGCTTGTCCACCTGGCTGAATAGGCTCGTTAAGCTGCACTTCTAAAACAGTTCCTACTGTTTCGTAAGCAAGAGGCTTACCGTTTTGGGTAAGGGCGTTCACTTTAATATAACCGATTTCGTTAGGCTTTAGCTTACTTATTTTATCACCGATTTTTGGACTAGGGTCAGCAATGGTGCGCGAACGCACGTCCATTTCGCTTCCAGGTTGAAAGGCGTTGAAATACAAATGATAGTAAACCCGATTTAAAGTGTCGGGTGAATTGTTGGTGTAAACAAGTGTTTGCTTGCCTTTATACTGGAACTTGTCAACATCCATATCAATTTCCATTTTATAATCGACATGTTGTTGCCAATAGCCATTATTTTGACTGAAACCATGGCTTACGCACACAATTCCTATCAAAAAACCAAATAGTTTATTCATAGTTATTTAATCTTTGAAGCTAAAATTAAGGCGTTAAAAGCGTTTGCAATCTTCCCTGAACTCGAGAGCTCTGCAAACGGCTTAACATTAGAGGCGTCACCACCCACAACTACCTTTGTGGTTAGAGGTAAGCCAGAGTCTAAAATGACCTGCTTTACCTGAGCGGCAGTTAACTTAGGATAGTACGAGCGGATTAAAGCTGCAACGCCAGCCACAGCAGGTGCTGCCATAGAAGTTCCACCTTTAAAGTCGTATTCGTTTTCTGGAGTTGTGGAATATACAGAAGAGCCAGGAGCAAAAATGTCTACATTTCTTTTTCCATAGTTAGAAAAACCAGATACCATTTTTGATCCATAATCACTTGTTAGTGATCCAACGCGGATGTAAGTATTTGAAACTTCTACGAAGTCTACATTGTCGTCTGGAAAATTAGGTTCTACATCTACATCTTTGCTGTCGTTCCCAGCCGCATGGACAATTACCACATCGTTATCTGAAGCATATTTTATGGCATCTCTAACCCAGTCTGAGTGTGGTGAAAATGATTTCCCAAAGCTTCCGTTAATCACTTTAGCACCATTGTCGACGGCATACCTAATGGCAAGTGCCACATCTTTGTCATATTCATCTCCGTTTGGTACGGCCCTAATAGCCATAATTTCCACATTGTTGGCAACGCCATTAGCACCAAGGCCATTATTGCGTTCTGCAGCGATAATACCAGCAACATGTGTGCCGTGAGCTTCGGATTTTTTAACGTGTTTCACATTGCCGTTACCATAACCAGTATCAGATAAGTCATTGATATCATCACCTGTTGTTCTTCCTTTTAAATCCTTGTTTAAATGCGCATTAAGCCTCTCGTTAATCTGTTCTAAAGCACCCTTCAACTCATCATTAGCTTCTGCCATAGAAGAGCCGCTGGCACTCACATTCTTAGCTATTTGAACAGCTTGCATAACACTCTGGTCTTCTGACGTAATGCCATTGATGTCTTCCATAGTGTAAGAGTCCTTGCCTAAGTGTTTTTTTAATGCTTCATCTGCATTTTTAACAGCTTGGGCAATTTGTTCATACTGTGTTTTACGGCCCAACCATGTTTGGTATTCTGATTCATAAAGGGCCTTGGCCTCTTCATAACGTGGATTTGACGTGTCTTCCGAAGCTATCATGCGCACGTACTCTAACTGCTCATCGTAGGCATCACCTA
>CAZGDG010000167.1:0-1973 GCA_964524415.1 uncultured Flavobacteriaceae bacterium | reverse complement strand
ACTTTGGGTATTAGCGACGGAATTAATGTTGAAGTAAAAGATGGCTTGACAAAAGACGATAAAATAAAAGTCTGGAACAAAGTTGCAGAAACATTTGCCCCAAGAGGTAGAGGATAATCTAAAAATACCAAACCATAAATCATGAATAAAATTTTAACCATAGCCTTTAGTTTTTGTTTTGCAATTGGACTATCTCAGGATATCCCTAAACAATGGACTTTGGAGGCTTGTATTAAATATGCATTTGATAACAACATAAGTGTAAAACAATCTCAGCTTAATATAGATGATGCAGAAATTAATAAAGCAGATGCAGTAGGTAATTTTTTACCTAACTTCAATATAAATGCGAACAATAGCTGGAATACGGGTCTTTCTACCAACGTAACAACAGGTGTTCTGCAAACTCAAACCGCGAGAAACTTTTCTTTCGGGGCTACAGTTGGCGTAAATTTATTTAGAGGCTTAGAAAACTGGAAAAGATTTGACCGTGCGAAATTAGCAGCTCTTGCAAGCCAGTATTCTCTAGAACAGATGGAGGATGATATAGCACTAGCTGTAGCAAATTCGTACCTTCAAATTTTAGTTAGCAAACAAATTAGAGATGTGCTTATTAAGCAAAATGAAATTACTTTACAACAGCTGGAACAAACGCGTTTACAGATTGATGCCGGAACAGTACCGGAAGGCGACATCTTAGAATTAGAAGCAACAAATGCAGACGAAAAACGACAAATTGTAGTTGCAGAAAACGATGTAAAAATTGCATTAGTAAGTTTAGCACAGCTATTACTTATAGATGATTACGAAAACTTTGAAATAGCAGACGAGTCTTACGATGTGCCTATAACAGATTTGATTAATAAAGATATCAAAGATATTATTGAAGAAGCTAAAAATGAACGTTACGAAATTCTTATTGCAGAAACTAACTTAGAAATAGCAAAGAAAGATTTAGAGATTGCAAGAAGTGCTTACACGCCTTCAATTTCTGGTTTCTTTAATTACAACACAAGAGAAAATGATATCCCAAGTTCTGCTATTGGTGGTGTCGATCCTAATAATCCAACCAGACAGATTGGTGTAGTAGAAAATACAGGTGATGCTGTTGTTACCCCTAATTTTACAATTGTAGAAGTGCCTCCACGAAGTTTTACAGAACAATTATGGAGAAACGATGGATTGTCTTATGGTCTGCAGCTCAATATTCCTGTATTTAACGGTCTTGCAACAAGAAATAATGTAAAGCGTAATAAGATAAATGTAGAGCGTTTAGAAAATAGATTAGAGCAAGCAGAATTAGATTTAGAATCTAATGTTTACCAGGCCTATGTAGATGCTCAAGGCGCTGCAAAAGCTTATGACGCTGCCTTGAAAGCTGTGGAAGCGCAACAAATCGCTTTCGATTTTGCTAAAGAACGCTTCGATGTAGGGTCTTCAAACGCGTTTGATTTAAACTTATCTAAAATCAGATTAACCAATGCGGAGAATAGATTAATTCAAGCAAAGTATGACTTTATATTCAGAATAAAGGTCCTTGAATTATTCTTTGGCGAAAGACCCGTAGATTAATTTTACATTTTGGCAAAAATCCTTTGTATAGAAACCTCTACAACAAATTGTTCTGTAGCTATTGCTGAAAATGGAAAACTTTTGGCTTTGGCGGAAGACGATAGCAGCTCCTATTCTCACGCCGAGCAGCTTCATGTATTTATACAGCAGTTATTTGATACTGCAAATTTATCTGCATCGGATTTGCATGCCGTTGCAGTTAGTAAAGGACCAGGCTCATACACAGGACTTCGTATAGGTGTGTCTACTGCAAAAGGCCTTTGTTTCGCTTTAGGTATTCCGCTTATAAGCGTGCCTACCTTAGAAGTCCTAGCAAGACAAGTTGTTCAGGATGATTCAAGTTTTCCTGTAATCGCTATGATTGATGCACGCCGAATGGAAGTCTATTCTTCGGTTTTTGA
>CAZGDG010000166.1:0-2042 GCA_964524415.1 uncultured Flavobacteriaceae bacterium | reverse complement strand
GCACTTTCTTTAGAGCGTACCAAAGCCTTCCCGGAAAATGTAGAGTTTGAGGCATTACTTACCTTTAAAGGACAACCTACAGGTCAAGACTTAAAATCCGTTACGCCTACACCTTCTCTGGTGTCTGTTATTCAGCATCACTCATTCATACAACTACCAGATGATAATTACGAGTCTCGGAAGTTTGACCCTAGAAGTGGAGCTATTGCCATGTCTTATATGGATTACGCTGTCCCAATTCAAGATCCTATTAAAAAGCAATTTATAATAAGACATAGACTGCAAAAGAAAAATCTTGCAGACTCAATTAGCGAAGCTGTTGAACCCATTATTTATTATTTAGATCCCGGCACTCCAGAACCTGTAAGATCGGCACTATTGGATGGTGCTCGATGGTGGAATGAGGCATTCGAGGCTATAGGCTTCAAAGATGCGTTTAGAGTAGAGATGCTACCTGAAGATGCTGATCCAATGGATTGTAGATATAATGTAATTCAATGGGTGCATCGCAGCACTAGAGGTTGGAGTTATGGTGCTAGTGTTGTAGACCCTAGAACTGGCGAAATTATTAAAGGCCACGTCAGTTTAGGTAGTTTAAGGGTGCGACAAGATTTTTTACTCGCTCAGGCTTTAATGAATAAACCCTTTGAATTGAGTGACGATGCCTATCAGCCGATGTTGGATATGGCCTTGGCAAGAATTAGACAATTAAGTGCTCATGAAGTGGGGCATACTTTAGGTTTTACCCATAATTTTGCAGCAAGTTCGTTGGACAGAGCCTCTGTTATGGATTATCCGCATCCGAAGCTAAGCTTAAAGAATGGACAGTTAAATTTAAGTGAGGCTTACGATGAAGGCATCGGTGAATGGGATAAGGTCACGGTGGCTTATAGTTATTCTCATTTTAGGCAGAATACAGACGAAGAAAAGGCTTTACAGGGTATTTTGGATGAGGCTTTTTCTAAAGGATTAAGGTTTATAACAGATTCTGATGCACGTGCTGAAGGCGGAGCGCATGTCTTTGCTCATTTATGGGATAATGGAAACTATCCACACGAGGAACTAGACGCTGTGTTAGCCTTAAGACACGACGCTATAGCCAATTTTTCAGAGCATAATATCCGATCATCAGAACCTTATTCTATGCTGGAAGATGTGTTTGTCCCTTTGTATTTCTTTCATAGATATCAAGTTGAAGCAGCAACCAAGGTCATTGGCGGATTAGATTACAATTATAAAATTAAAGGAGATTCACAATTTTCTACGCGCCCAGTTGAAGCGGCTATTCAAAGAAAAACTCTTGTATCTATATCAAAAACATTATCGGCAAATACAATTGCCATTCCAAAAAATAAGCTTGGTCTATTTCCACCTCGGTCATATGGATTTAAGCGGACACGAGAATCGTTTAAAGGCAAAACAGGAGTTGCTTTTGACCCTTTATCGGCAGCTTCAACTGCCAGTAATCTAACGCTGAAATTTCTTCTGCATCCAGAACGCGCGAATCGATTGGTACTTCAAAAGAGTTTGGATTCTGATCAATTAGGTTTTCGCGAGGTATTGAATGTTATTAGTGAAGAGTCAATTAAGGAAAAACATAGAGATGCCTATTTAAACGAGGTCCAAGCTCAGATTACTCATAATTTTCTAATTCATCTTATGAGTTTAGCGACATCGGAGAAATCGTATTTTCAGGTAAAGGCCATAGCTAATAAATTCTTGTCTGATTTTGCTACGACGATGCCATCATTGAACTTCCCAGAAGCCTATAAAATACAGTTTGGACTGATGATTAAGGAGTACTTTGATGAACCGCAAAAATTTAAAGCGGTTCCTGTTCCAAAAATTCCTGATGGTTCTCCAATTGGTATGGATAGTTGTAGCTTTAATTATTGAAGTTTTAAGACTTAATTGAATATTAAAGATTAGTATCTTAGCAAAAAAAACTGCTGACGATATGGTTATAGACCTTAGAAGCGATACTGTAACAAAACCTACAAAAGGAATGTTGGATGCTATGCTGAATGCTCAAGTAGGTGATG
>CAZGDG010000165.1:0-2045 GCA_964524415.1 uncultured Flavobacteriaceae bacterium | reverse complement strand
CGAGACCAAGCCGAGCATTTCAACAAGCCCCATCTTTTGTCAGGTCGAGCGCAGTCGAGACCCAATATATAAAAAGAAACACCACCCAAACTGTCACATTTCGACTGCGCTCAATGTGACAGCTATTAGAAAATATCTCTACCTCATGTTTAAGGCCTTATCCATCTCGCTTCACGTATTGCTTATCATAATACGATTGATATTCACCCGACGTCACATGCTCTAACCATTCAGCATTACTCAGATACCAATCAATCGTTTTTTGCAAACCTTCCTCAAACGTTACACTAGGTTGCCAACCCAACTCCTTATGAATTTTTGAAGCATCAATGGCATAGCGCTTATCATGGCCTGGACGATCTTTAACATAAGTTATCAGTTGCTCCGACTGCCCTTTTGGCCGATGTAAACGTTGATCCATTTTGTCGCAAAGCAATTTGACCAAATCGATATTTTTCCATTCGTTAAAGCCACCAATATTATAGGTTTCGCCTTGCTGACCTTGGTGAAAGACCAAGTCGATAGCCTTGGCATGATCGATGACATAGAGCCAATCGCGCGTATAGTTGCCATCGCCATACACTGGCAATGGTTTATTTTGAATGATGTTATGGATAAACAGTGGAATAAGTTTTTCTGGAAATTGGTTAGGCCCGTAATTATTGGAGCAATTGGTAATCACATAAGGCAAGCCATAGGTTTCGCCATAGGCCCTTACAAAATGGTCGGAGCTGGCCTTTGAGGCCGAATAGGGTGAATTGGGATCATAGGCGGTGGCTTCTGTAAACAAACCCGTTTCCCCTAAGGTGCCATAGACCTCGTCTGTACTGATGTGATAGAACAGTTTGCCTTCAAAATTAGAGGCCCATAATCCCCTGAACGCGTTTAATAAATGTATAGTCCCGAGGACATTGGTCTTAACGAAAGCCAGAGGATCTGTAATAGAGCGATCAACATGTGATTCTGCCGCCAAATGAATAACTGCATCAAATGAATACGTTTTAAAAAGGCGGTCTATAAACAAGGCATCGGTAATATCGCCTTTGATAAAGGTATAATTGGAAGCGGTTTCTACGTCTTTTAAGTTCTCAAGATTCCCTGCATAAGTCAGGGCATCTAAATTATAAATGTGATATTCTGGGTAAGCCGTAACAAATTGTCGCACCACATGCGACCCAATAAATCCGGCACCTCCAGTAATAAGTAGTTTCATAGTATTACAACTGTTTTATTACGAGCGTAATTGCCTTGCAAATCTAAAACTTTTCAACCGATTTCTGTTGAACGGCTTTACTCAATTAGGCAGAAGACTATTGAAAAAACAACTTGTAGGAATTGTAATTGTTTTATTATATTTGTGTGAATTTTAGGACAACAAACGACTTTAGAACTAAATCCCTCAGACTAGTGACTTCTAAAGCCAACGGACAAAAGTCCAGCTTTTATAGCTTCTCAAGGTACTTTACAAGATACGGTAAAGCCGGCCGATTAACCACTTATTTTAACGATATAAACTATAGATGTAGTAACAGTCTAGCAGCTATGCTACATCTCTTTCTTGCTATAACCCTTATAAAACAATTCAACAATTTTAAAACAGAGGCGCTTATGAAACCAGATATTTAAACCACCTTTAATGACGCCATGGCACCATACTTGTGGTTGGCGTCTTCTTTCGAGTCACATCAGATAAATAGCTATGAAGCCCTAACAACAAGAGCTCAAGCCTTGTGAATTCGGTGTTTTGAGAATTCCCTTCATTGGTTTTACCCAAAGCGTTATTCCGCTGTGCATTCCCATACCCTTGTGTTTAAAGCTTTTGAAGCTTAGCACAAAGGGGTGGTGTACAACCTAATGTTACGCTTGGTTTTGTCATGATGCCGTGGCATTATTTAACTATTAATTCTTTTTACACATGACATTAAAACTTGCTCTACCCTTATACATCATCCTTACCGCTTTTGGTTATGGTCAAACTGTACTTTATCAAGAAAATTTTACAGGACAGGAAGGCCAAGGCGCTTCAGGCCCTGGCGGCTCCAATC
>CAZGDG010000164.1:0-2052 GCA_964524415.1 uncultured Flavobacteriaceae bacterium | reverse complement strand
CCTGTCTTACGAAGTCTTCATAAATAATCTATAATAAGATTTTGATTGATTTCTTGTATCCCACCGACTAACCCATATTTCATTTTTTATTATTAGGTATTAGCTTTGAGGTCTTAAAAATCAAAACGATTATGTTAGACCTTCACAGCAGTTTCACCTATGAATTTTATTTACCACCTACCGACATGCGTAAGAGCTTTGACAGTTTATGCGGGATAATTGATAAGGAATTAAACACTAATCCAACAAGAGGTACTGTTTATTTATTTGTGAATAAGCTACGTAATCGCATAAAGATTCTTCACTGGCGAACAGGAGGTTTTGTTTTGTACTATAAGCGTTTGGAAAAAGGGACCTTCGAAGTTCCACAATATGACAAATCGGTTAAAACTATACGTCTTAATTATGCACAATTAGTTTTACTTTTCGATGGTATAACCATTGGTAATTTATCACAAAAAATACAGCAAAAAGCCTTATAAATTCTAGGCTATTATTAGAGTAATTTGTAACTTTATATCAGATGAGTTACGAAGAATTACTTCAAGAAAATGCACTGCAAAAGCAAAGAATAGCATCTTTAGAAGCTCAATTATCTCAACTACTTAAGCTTATCAATGGTTTTAAATCAGAGCGTATGCTACGTACTGATATAGATGTAAATCAAACCAGTCTTTTTGATGTCCAATCGCAAGAGGGTGAGCCAGAGCTAGAGAATCAAACCATAACTTACGATCGTAAAAAGAGTAAACACCAGGGGCGTAATAAGCTTCCAGAACACTTGCCTGTAAAAGAAATCATCATAGAACCAGAAGAAGATACAGAAGGTTTGGTGAAAATTGGT
Organism: uncultured Flavobacteriaceae bacterium; assembly: GCA_964524415.1. Taxonomy (GTDB): domain Bacteria; phylum Bacteroidota; class Bacteroidia; order Flavobacteriales; family Flavobacteriaceae; genus Winogradskyella. Next base: position 1,208 of record CAZGDG010000164.1, on the reverse strand, counting down.
GAGGAAATAACCGAGACTTTAGAATATACACCTGCGAGTTTAATTAAGCGTCGTACAATACGTCCTAAGTACGCCAAGGCAGATGGGCAAGGTATAGTTATAGGTCAATTACCAAGCAGACCGATAGAGAAATCCATAGCAGAAGCTAGTCTGTTAGCCTATATATTGGTTAGTAAATATGTAGATCATCTTCCTTTATACCGACAAATACAAAAGTTCGACAGAGAATTTGGTTGGAAGCCGGCACAGAGCACACTTTGTGACTGGGTAAATAGTTGTTGTAAACTGCTAGACCCTCTCTATAATAGGTTAAAACAAAAAGTACTTTGTTCAGATTATATTCAGGCTGACGAATCCCCGATTAAAGTATTAGACAAAGACAAGGTAAGAACAACACATCAAGGCTACCAATGGGTGTATCACAATCCATTGGATAACTTAGTACTATTTAACTATAGAAAAGGAAGAGGGCTAAATGGTCCTAAAGAAATCTTATCTGAATACAAGGGATACTTGCAGTGTGATGGGTATAAAGTGTATGATGTTATTGGTAAACAAGAAGGCATAACCCTTGTAGGCTGTTTAGCACATGCACGACGAAAATTTTTTGATGCTCAAGATAATGATCCAAAACGAGCAAAATATGTGTTAGAGGTTATGGCTAGAATCTATAGCCTTGACAAACAAATACAAAATGATGTCCAACAAGACTATTCAAAACTACAAAAACAACGTAAGGAAAGTATAAAGCCTTTGCTAAAACAAATCAAAACTTGGATCGAAAAAGAAAGTTTAAATGTATTGCCACAAAGTGGGATAGCTAAAGCCATGCGGTATTTTCTACAACAGTACCCTAAATTAGAAAACATACTGCTAGACCCAAGATTAAAACTAGACAACAACTTAATAGAAAATAAAATCAGACCATTAGCACTAGGAAGAAAAAACTACCTCTTTGCAGGATCACACAACGCAGCACAGAACACTGCAATTATATATTCTTTCTTCGCAAGTTGTAAAGCAAATGATGTCAATCCATTACTATGGATAAATGATATTTTACAGAAAATACCAGATTGGAATATCCAAGAACTAGAACAACTTCTTCCTAATCAATGGAAAAAAAATAATATGTAGTTGCTCGGTGGGATACGATTTCTTACCTTGATTACATCTAAATAACTCAGTTTTAAGTATTGATTATTTAA
>CAZGDG010000163.1:0-2147 GCA_964524415.1 uncultured Flavobacteriaceae bacterium | reverse complement strand
TTTATTCATATCAGTTCCTGGTTTGCAAGCAAGGGTCTTATTGATGAAGCTATCCAATACGCGATTAAGGCTAAAAAATACGGTATAGCTGCCGATCTGATTGTTGAGCATACTACGTCAAAATTTGGCTTAGGTGAATGGTGGGTTGTGAAGAGGTGGTTAGAAAATATTCCTGAGAAAATTCGAATGAACAATGTAGATTTACTGTTAATAGAATTATATTTTAGTGAGGAAACCTTTGAAATAAAGGAGTTATCTATTTTATTAGATACACTGGAAGCAATTGGTGTTGAAAACTTTAGTACAAAGAATCAATCTCTTTACCTATTTCATTTGGGCTATTATTTAATCTATATCAGGCCTAATCCTGAAAAAGCTTTAGAATACCTGGAACAATCCAAATCTTTGTATCATGACGAAACGAGTATGTTTGGCGCGCGTAGAGAGTTAATGATGGCAACCACAAGACAAATGTTGGGTAGGTCAACTTTGGCTTTGAAACTTCTTGATGATATCGATAATAACTTTAAATACGAATCTGTCATGCATATACGTTCATTGCAGGCCAGGATATATGTTCTTTTACTTTCCGGAAATTTTAAGGATGCAGTTATTGCATCTGAAAAATTTCACTTTATCGCCAAGAAAAGTGAATTGCAAATTTTGAGAGCTTGGAGTTTGTATTTAATTGGAAATAGTGCATTTCAGACGTCAAATATGGATATAGCGTCTCAGTCACTTAAAGAGATCATAGACTTTGATGGGGTTATTAATTATCGGATATATTTTGATGCTTTGGCAGGATTAATTTTATTAAATTCTCTAAAGGGAGATACTAAAACAGCTGAGTCATTACTTATCACAATGGAACTAATGACTGCAAAAATGAAAAATTCACAGTTTCGATTATATACACGTTCTGTAAAGGCAAGAGTTAATCTTCATAAAGGATTAGGAAGCAAAGAGTTAGAATGGGCTCAAATGAATTGGGCCAAGCAAACTCATGAACTGTATTTATGGTTGATGGATGTGCCTGACTTAACCAAAATTTGTATCATCGTGAACCATGGATCTGTCTTACAGGTTGAGGAAGCACTGGACGTACTTGCCGAAGTAGAAGTTTTTCTGGACAGCGTTCACAACAAGTATCATGCTTTAGATATCGAGCTTCTGAAGGCAATGGCGCTATTGAGGATTGGAAGAAAAGAACATGCTAAAGAGTCTCTTAATAAAGCTTTAACGCTTGCTGAAAAGAACGATAGTATCCGACCAATTATTGAGGCGTACCGGGTTATGCCATCTTTGTTCGAGTTGGTGGATCAATCCTTTACATCCCGCAGGCTTTTGTCCAGAATAGGTTTAAAATCATCAAACAATGAACTTCCGCCTGTCTCATATTCTAAAATCGATGATTTGTCCTTTCGCGAGCAGCAAGTAATCCAACTAATTGCAACTGGCCTGCAAAATAAGGAGATTGGTGATAAGCTAAATATCTCTGCGGTAACTGTAAAGAGTCACCTAACCAATATCTATCGTAAACTCAACGTTCCCAATCGCACTTCCATGATTAATAAAGTGAAAAGCATGAATATTTTAATCTAAGAATCCTATCTTTTTGCGACGTAAGTGCGATGTCCCGAATAGGTTTAAAATCATAAAAAAATTTGCTTCTGCCTGTCTCATATTCTAAAACTGAGGAATTACCTCCTGGCAAGCAACAAGTCATCCGCCACATCGCGAAAGGTTTCCGCAACAAGGAGATCGCCTTTCAACTCCATTCCATATTTCAACAGTGACAGTAAAAAGTCACCTGACCAAAATCTATCGTAAATCCGACGTTCCCAATCGCACTTCCATGCTCAATAAAGCACGGAATATGAATGTCATATCCTAAAAATCCTACCTTTTTGCGACTTTAGTATGATGCATTACCACTTATGGTATGTGTAATTTTGCATCCAAGATTTATCTCTTGATTCATTTGCCAAACATTTTTACTAATTAGTTAAAACAAACACAAATTATTATGAATTTTCTAAAAAAATTATGGTGGTTCGCCCTGTTGAGGGGAATCATACTCGTATTACTCGCCTTTTTTGTATTTCGCCATCCGGTGAATGCACTGATTGGAGTTGCTATTTACATAG
>CAZGDG010000162.1:0-2164 GCA_964524415.1 uncultured Flavobacteriaceae bacterium | reverse complement strand
GACCTTAGACTAATCAATAATCTAAACTATGGTGAAACTCTCAATTTATTCTACAAGAGCGATGAGATAGACCAACAAACCTTTAGGGTTAATCTTGAGCTGCCTTACCTTTTTAAATTGCCCATTGGTATTGAAGCTGGTCTAAATATCTTTAGAAAAGACTCTACTTTTGTCAATGCCAACCAACACGCCCGCGTAAACTATCAGATTAATGCACAGCAAAAAATTAGCCTTGGTTTCAGTTTAACAAATTCAAGCAACCTACTGGAGAACGACTCGGCAATCTTAAACGATTATTCGTCCAACTTTTTAACCTTCGGGTATCAATTTATTCGCCCTCAATTTTATGACCCCTTATTTCCTATTAACTTTTTATTGGATTTAAATCTGGGAACAGGTCAAAGGGAAAATGCCAATGAAAATATTTCACAGAATATGGTAAGTCTTAATACTTACAAGATTTTTAACTTAAATGAGAGAAACAGCCTGTTTATTAGACTGAATGGTGCCTATTTGGCGTCAGACAACTATTTGGATAACGAACTTTATAGATTTGGAGGTATCAATTCCATAAGAGGATTTGAAGAAAATAGTATTGTGGCAGACCTTTTTGGTGTTGTAAATACGGAATACCGTTATCGCCTTAGTTCATCCATATACGTCCATAGTGTCTTTGACGCTGCTTATTTTGAAAATCAAATCACCGAAACCAAAGAGAAGCTCTTCGGGTTTGGCTTTGGTTTAGGGCTACTTACCAATGCTGGCCTCTTTAGACTCAATTATTCTAGTGGTAAAAGAGACAACAGCCCCTTCAGACTTTCAGACTCTAAAGTGCATGTGAGCTTAACCGCGACTTTCTAAGACTGCTTATTTATATGATGTTAGCCAAATAATGATTAACTTCGGCCAAAAAAATTTGCTCAGCATCAATGAAGAGAATTATTTACGCATTTTTAATTTTATTTACATACTGTTCATTTGCTCAAAACACTGTTGGCACCATATCGGTTACGCCAGATGTTTATGAGGGCTACACCTTGTTTTCTACACATACAAACGCTTATCTCATTGATAATTGCGGACAGGTTATTAATTCTTGGAACAGTAATTACCTACCAGGCAATTCTGTGTATTTGCTACCTAATGGCAATCTGTTGAGAGCAGGCCGGTTTATACAAAGTAGCAATCCTGTTACTGTTCCCGGTAGCGGTGGTATTATTGAACTATTTGATTGGGATGGTAACTTAATATGGTCTTGGATAGATAGCTCAGATGACTCTAGACAACATCATGACATCTTTCCCATGCCTAATGGTAATATCTTAATTCTTTCGGCAACAGTTGTAAGCCAAGCCGACGCCATTCAAGCTGGTAGAGACCCTAATTTATTGGATGATGGAGAACTCTATAATGAACGGATTTATGAAGTACAACCTATTGGGTCCAATGGAGGAAATATCGTCTGGGAATGGAATGTTACCGACCACATTATACAAGATTTTGATGCTACTAAAGATAATTTTGGTGTTGTGGCCGATAATCCAGGTAAAATAGATATTAATTTTTTAAATGGTTGGCCTGCTGAAAACAATTGGCTTCACATCAACTCTATTCAATACGATGAGGAATTTGACCAAATAGTAATCAGCTCTCGCCGATGGAGTGAACTTTGGGTAATTGACCACAATACTACTACGGCAGAAGCAGCAGGGCCGGCAGGAGATTTACTTTACAGATGGGGAAATCCACAAGCTTACGACCAGGGTACGCCATTGGATAGAACATTGTTTGGGCAGCATACACCATATTATATTCCTAGTGGCTTTCCCAATGAAAGAAAAATAATGGTCTTTAATAATGGTATAGACCGTTCACCATCATATTCTGAAGTTCTAATCATTGAGCCACCAGTTGATAGTAATGGTAATTACAGCTACACGCCTGGAACAGCTTTTGGACCAGACCTTGCAGCATTCCGATATCCAGAAGCGGTACCTACTTCAGATTCGGAGTTTTTCTCAGCTATTGTAAGCAGTGGCCAGCAATTGCCAAACGGAAATATATTAATATGTGAAGGGCGGGAAGGTTTTTTCTTTGAAATAGACAACTCCAACACTATTGTTTGGGAATATGCCTCACCTATTAGCAATGCTGACGGTACGGT
>CAZGDG010000161.1:0-2314 GCA_964524415.1 uncultured Flavobacteriaceae bacterium | reverse complement strand
TTTAAGTGTTGTATTAACCCCTACATCACTTGTTACCAGAACCTCTTCGAGATTATCTAGAACATCGTCATCTACTTTAGATTTACCTGCTACTGCTTTATTGAGCTTGGTAAAAAAAGATGTTTTGGATTTTTCCAATCCCTTATCCAAAGTTTCCTTTTTTTCTGAGGAAAATATTTTTTTAAAAAAACTCATGTACTCTTTAATGTTGAAATAGACAATAAATCTATGGTTGCAATACTCTGTTAATTTAGCAGATATACGTCAAAAATACGCATAAAAAAACTGCTTTCAAACGAAAGCAGTTGATATCATTTACCCTTTTAAAATATGGGATTATTGCTTATTTAACCAATCATTGACAAATTCTGGAGCCATAATTGATTCTACAAATATGTAAGACCCCGTTTTTGGAGACTTAACCATTTTTATAGCTTTTGTCAAACGCTTGGACCCTGTCTGTAAGGATGCTACTGATTTCTTTGCCATGATTTAATTATTTAATCTCTTTATGAATTGTCATACGCTTTAGGATGGGATTATATTTTTTAATCTCCATACGGTCTGGCGTATTCTTTTTGTTCTTTGTTGTTATATAACGAGAAGTTCCTGGCATACCAGAATCTTTGTGCTCGGTACACTCTAAGATAACTTGTATTCTATTTCCTTTCTTTGCCATTGTAACTTGACTTTAGCCTTATCTTATTTATAAAATCCTTTAGCCTTAGCGGTTTTTAACGCAGCTGAGATTCCTATTTTGTTAATCGTTTTCAGTGCAGCGGTAGACACCTTAAGGGTAATCCACTTGTCTTCCTCTGGAATATAGAAACGCTTCTTAATCAAATTCGCATTAAATCTGCGTTTCGTCTTATTCATGGCGTGGGAAACATTGTTACCTACCATTGCTTTTTTCCCTGTAAGTTCACAAACTCTAGACATTATCTTTAATCTTTAGGTACGTTATTCAAAAACCGGGTGCAAATTTAGTAAATCTTTATCTTTCAACAAATTTAAAGTTCTACTTTTTTGAAATTTCTTTTAAAAGCATTTCAAAGGCCTTATTCGTAGCTTTCATTATTACCTTCTCCCTGTGATTGCTAAAATTAAAGACTTCTGAAGACACTCCTTTTTCTGAGGCTATGGCAATCCAAACTGTTCCTACTTCCGCATCTGAATCTCCCTTATCGGGTCCGGCGTTTCCCGTTGTACTCACGGCATAATCCGTATTGAACAATTTACGAACGTTTTGAGCCATGGCCTCAGCTGTTGCCTTACTCACTACGGAATGTTCCTTTATTAGAGACTTTTCTATTTGTAGAACATTTATTTTGGCCTCAGTGGCATAACTCACAATACTCCCCTTAAAATATTTGGAAGCACCTGGTATTGCCGTAAATGCTTGGGCAATACGACCTCCTGTACAACTCTCTGCAATAGATAAGGTCTTGCCCATTTGAGTGAGCTGCATGCCAATAATCCCTTCTATGGGGTTGTCTTCTTCAAAACCTACGAATATATCTTCTACAAGCGGAATAAGTTTTCTAACCTGTTGTTCAATTTCTGCCTCAACAACGGATTTATCCATATGTTTGGCTGAAAGCCTCAGCCTAACCCGACCTAAACTTGGAAGATATGCCAATTTTACAAAGCTAGGTAAGGCGTCCTCAAAGGCTTCAACCCGTCCTGCTATGGCACTTTCGCCTAATCCGTACGTCAGTAAGGTTCTGTGTTTAATGTAGGGAAAATGGTACTTGCCTCGCAACCTAGGAAACACTTCATCCTTTATTAAAGCTTTCATCTCATAGGGTACTCCTGGAAGCGAAATAAAGGTCTTACTATTTTTTTCCAACCACATGCCTGGTGCGGTACCATATTTATTTTTTAAAACTGTAGCTTTTGAAGGCACAAGTGCTTGTTGCCTATTAATGTCTGAAATTGGAGTTGAAATATATTTTTCAAATAAGTATTCCACATGGGCCAAAACCGTTTTGTCCTCAACCAGTTTATCATTAAAAAACTCGCAAAGTGTGTTCTTGGTAATGTCATCCTTAGTAGGTCCCAAGCCACCTGTTAGAATAATAATATCCGCATTGTCCTCGGCTTCTTTGAGTGCCTTTAGGATATGCTGTCTATCGTCTTGTACAGAAGTTATTTGATAAACCGATATTCCAATTCTATTCAGTTCCTTACTTATAAATGCTGAATTGGTATCTATGATTTGTCCTATTAAAATCTCGTCACCTATGGTTACAATTTCTGCTGTCAAAAGTTGAAAGGTTTAGCTTTTGAAAGCAAAGGTAATGCTATTAAGAAG
>CAZGDG010000160.1:0-2358 GCA_964524415.1 uncultured Flavobacteriaceae bacterium | reverse complement strand
GCCCAAATAGGATACATGACTAATGAAGATTGTACTGAAGCTGTAGATCTTACACCACTATCGCCTCGTTCAATTTCTTGCATGATGAGACCATACGAAATTTGATCAAGTCCGGCACCACCATATTCTTCAGGGATGTAAGGCCCAAAGGCGCCTATTTCCGACAAGCCTTTTATTATGGAAGAAGGAAATTTAGCCTGTTGAGCAGCCTCTTCTATAATAGGGCTTACATCTCGTTTTACCCAATCTCTTGCAGATTGTCTGATGAGTTTATGTTCTTCTGTTAGGAGATCGTCTATATTGTAGTAGTCAGGCGATTCGAATAAGTCTTGAGCCATGTTGTAAATTTTATACAAATTTAGATAATCTAAAAGGTTTGAACAATCTGTTTAGGTTGCTTTTTAGATTTTTCAACTTCTTCATAAATAACCCCAACATTTTAATACCAAGCATACTATTTTAATAATTGTATGCCACGTCTTAAATCTCATTTTTTTAGAATTTTAAGTTCAATTGGCTTTAAAAGCTTTGTTTAGATGTAGGGATTTACAATATTTTATTAGATTTGAATAAAGTTAAACCAGTAGCATGAAAAGAGTATACATTTATTTAAGTCTTATAATCTTTACAATTACATCATGTAAATCTACCAAATACAATTCTGACTATAATCATAGTGTAGATTTTAGCCAATATAAGACTTTTGGTTTTTCAGATTTGTCACAAAAATTACCTGTAGATGATATTGTAAAGAAGAGAATTTTTACAGCCATAGAAAATAATTTAGTAGCTAAAGGCTTTCAAAAATCTGACTCACCGGATTTGCTTGTAGATTTAGGGCTTCAACTTGATAAAAAGAAGAACTATTCTAACAATAATGTTAACCTGAGAGGTTATTTTGGAAAAAAGAGAAGGCTTAGTGTTGGCGTTGGCAAAACTTTTTCTAACGACAAAGAATATACAGTGGGCACTTTAGTCTTAAACTTAGTAGATGCAATAAGTCCTGATGAAACATTAGTTTGGAAAGGCAACATCTCTGGTGTAGTTAAACCAGAGTCCTCTAGTCAGGAGAATATAACATCATCTATAAACCAACTTTTTTCGAGTTTTCCGCCAAATTAAACCTCTTCAGGAGCCATTTCTATTTCTAATCCTTCGAGGTCTGTAGTAATAGGGATTTGGCATCCTAGTCGGCTATTATCTTTTACGTAGAAAGCTTCGGCAAGCATAGCTTCTTCGCTCATTTCCATTTCTGGAAGAGGTGTGTCTGACAATATATAGCATTGGCATGAGGCACACATGGCCATGCCTCCACAAATGCCAATAGTTCCTTCGGGAACTAGTTCATGAAGCCGTACAACTTCCATAAGATTTAAACCCATATCAGTCGGAGCAGTTACATTATGCTTCTGCCCATTACGGTCTGTTACTTGAATATTTATGTCTAAACTCATTAATCAATAGCTTTTACAACTGCTTTTGGCGCTTCTTTTTTACTGCCATCAAAACCAGTTACACCGCCAACCGTCGTGTACTTCATGACATATCTTTTGTCCGGGTGTATACGTTGGTAAGCACTTTGACACATTAAGGTAGCCTCATGAAATCCACAAAGAATTAATTTTAGTTTACCGGGATACGTGTTCACATCTCCAATAGCATAGATGCCAGGAATATTAGTTTGATAATCCAGAGCGTTATCTACCTTTATGGCATTTTTTTCTATTTCTAGACCCCAATTAGCAATTGGTCCAAGCTTTGGTGTTAGGCCAAACAAAGGAATGAAATAATCTGTTTCCAAAGAAAAGTCTTCCTCAGGATTGTTGTTTTTCCTTATAAGTACGGAATCTAACTTACCATTACCATTTACATCCACAATTTCTGCTGGTGTAACGAGCTTAATTTTACCTAAATCTTTCAACTCCTTCACTTTGTCTACAGATTCCAAAGCGCCTCTAAACTCATTTCTACGGTGTACAAGTGTTACATTAGAGGCTACATCGGCTAGAAAAATACTCCAATCTAGGGCAGAGTCTCCGCCACCGGCAATAACAACGTCTTTGTTGCGATAGTCTTCCGGGTTTCTAATCATGTAAGCCACCCCTTTATCTTCAAATTTTGAAATATTTTTTAATGGCGGTTTTCTAGGTTCAAAACTACCTAAACCACCTGCAATGGCAATAACTTTAGCATGATGTTTTGTGCCTAAGTTTGTAGTAACAATAAACGAACCATCTTCAAGTTTTTCTATATCCTCGGCACGCTCTCCTAGGGTAAAACCAGGTTCGAAGGGTTTGATTTGTTCCATTAAATTATCCACTAAATCTCCGGCTAAAACCTCTGGGAACGCAGGGATAT
>CAZGDG010000159.1:1482-2406 GCA_964524415.1 uncultured Flavobacteriaceae bacterium | reverse complement strand
ATCGTTGTTGCTACGCCAGGCAGAATGAAAGACATGATTAGACGGAATTTAGTGGATATATCCAAAATTCAGTATAGCGTATTGGACGAAGCAGACGAAATGCTCAATATGGGTTTTTACGAGGATATTACAGATATTCTGTCGCACACGCCAAAAGATAAAAGCACGTGGTTGTTTTCGGCAACAATGCCTAAGGAAGTGGCGAAGATAGCCAAGGACTTTATGCAAACACCAATAGAAATTGTTGTTGGCAACAGAAATGAAAGCACCTCGCAAGTTTCCCATGAATATTACCTTGTCAATGGTCGTGATCGTTACTTGGCGCTAAAGCGTTTGGCAGATGCCCATCCAGATATTTTCTCGGTTGTTTTTTGTAGAACCAAACGCGATACCCAGAAAGTAGCAGAAAAACTTGTTGCCGATGGATACAGTGCAGGTGCCTTGCACGGCGACCTTAGTCAAAATCAGCGCGACTTGGTAATGAAAGCCTTCAGAAATAAACAAATTCAGATGTTGGTCGCTACAGATGTTGCTGCTAGAGGTATTGACGTGGATGACATCACCCATGTTATCAATTATCAGTTACCCGATGAGATTGAAACCTACACGCACAGATCTGGTCGAACAGGTAGAGCTGGTAAAACGGGAATCTCAATGGTCATCGTAGCTAAAAGTGAACTGCGCAAAATCAAAGCCATAGAGCGTATTATTAAGAAGGAGTTTGAACAAAAGGACATTCCTTCAGGTATGGAAATCTGCCAAGTGCAACTTATGAATTTGGCCAATAATGTACATCAAACCAAAATAAATCATGAAATAGATCCATTCCTAGATGATATCAATAGCCTATTTGAGGACACTGATAAGGACGAACTTATTAAAAAATTCTTCTCAGTGGAATTTTCAAGATTTCATGATTATTAC
>CAZGDG010000159.1:0-1472 GCA_964524415.1 uncultured Flavobacteriaceae bacterium | reverse complement strand
AACGAAACCTTATGGTTTTTGAAAGATGATCCGGCAATTGCTAAAATGGAGTGGTATGTATATTCTTTCTGTCCGTAAAAACCGAGGCTAGGAATATCGTTATCAAAAAATTCTTCTCGGTGGAATTTTCAAGATTTCATGATTATTACAAAAACGCTAAAGACCTTGGTGTTTCTAGCAGCAATGACAGTGCAGCAAGGATCAGTGCAGATGAAACCCGTTTTTTTATCAATGTGGGTAAAAAGGATGGATTCGACTGGATGTCATTAAAGGATTTTCTTAAAGCTGTACTAGAACTTGGTAAGGATGAAGTATTTAAAGTTGATGTAATGCCTAGCTTTTCATTCTTTAATACGGACAAGACCATAGAAGGCAGAGTTCTGGATTTCTTCAAGGATTTTACTTATCAGGGCCGTTATATTAATGTTGAAATTACTGAGAATAAAGGGCAAGGTCGCAGCGGAAAAGGCAACCGTGGCGGAAAACGGAATGACCGAAGCAGCAGAGGTAGAAAAAAAGGATTTGATGGCGCTAAAGGAAGTAGAAGCAAACGCTCTAAATCAGACCGACCAAGACGTTCTAGAAGACGCTAAAAGAAGTCTGCATCACCTCATTACGGTGTTTTAGACCCTGTTAATATTACGTCAAATGTTCAAAGGGAATTCTCTAAAATACCGTAAGTTTAGTAACTTTACACCGTAATCAGGGTATATGCGCTACTTACTTATTTTGGTCCTCTGTCTATTCACCACTTTTACTTATGGTCAAGAAACAGAAAATCAGTCCGAGCCTACACGTGTTAAGGGTACTATTATTAGTACCACCACTAATGGGCCGTTAAGTGAAGTAAATATTGTAAACATAAATCAAGTTGTCGGTACCTCAACCAATGATGATGGTGAGTTTGAAATAAGGGCCAATGCCAACGACACACTGCATCTCTCCTATCTAGGCTATAAATCCATTAAAGTAAGGGTTACTAACGATTGGATTAAGTTTGGCAACACCAAAATTGAAATGACCGAATTAGCACTAGCGCTTGAAGAGGTCACCGTTAATCAGCTACGCCTTACAGGGTATTTAAAAGTGGACATGGCCCAAATACCTATAAGGTCTAACGAACGTTATAGAATCTCGGGACTACCAGGACAAGGTTATGAAGCGAGACGACCGAATGTAGCGTCCAAGGTATTGGGTGCCATTTTTAATCCGGCAGACTTTCTCTACAATATGTTTGGAAAAAAACCCAATGAAATGCGCAAACTGCGCAAAATGAAAGAGGATGACGAAATAAGAAACACGCTTGCCAAACGCTATGATCGTGAGATGCTCATGGTCTTGCTTCAAGTGAATAAATTTGATCTGGATGAAATTGTGAATCAATGCAATTATTCCAAAGATTTCATCAATACAGCAAATGACCTTCAAATTCTAGATGCTATAAGTCAGTGTTATGAGGAATACAAAGTGAT
>CAZGDG010000158.1:0-2479 GCA_964524415.1 uncultured Flavobacteriaceae bacterium | reverse complement strand
TAGGTATTAAATATTGAATATTAGAGCATTAGCTTTGTTCATTACTTAAAAAGTGTATAATAATAACCTAAAATTGATGCGAGTATTTAGCGTGAGATAAGTGGTGCGTATATACCAAAAAAGTAAAGGGCTCATGCTCATTTAATTTTTACGAATCGTAAACTACCCTCAATTGACATTACCATCCGGTAAAGTCTTAATCACACTATTAAACACATCAATCCGAAACCAGATTGAGTTGACAATTTTAACATCAGATAAACCTTATGAATAAGCATTTAATTAAAATCGGGCTACCCCTATTATGTATAGGCTTTTCTTTTACTGCCTCTGGCCAGACCACAGGGGATGCTATAACAAAAAAGGTAGGGCTATATGTTTTCCCTACCAACGATCAAACGACCGAACAACAGGAGAAGGACAAGTCCGATTGTTACACCTGGGCCGTACAACAATCTAATTATGATCCCATTAACCCCACAGTGGTTCAGGCCAACCAAGTGCCAACCGGTCCTGATGGTGCGGCCATTACAGGCGCTGCGGGCGGCGCTGCCGTCGGGGCTGCCATTGGAGCCATTTCGGGCGATACCGGTAAAGGAGCTGCTATAGGTGCAGTTAGCGGCGCGGTTTTAGGTCGCCGAAGCGGAAATATGGCCAAAGCCTCTGCACAGGGAAGGGCCAATAATGAGGCTGCGCAAACCAATAAGAATCTTGAAGACGGTTTTAAAAAGGCGTTTGCCGCCTGTCTGGAGGCCAAGGGCTATACCGTTAAATAACCAACCGAAAAAAGACATGAAAACGAAATTTTTAATTACCGTAATACTTATTGGTTTAGGGGTAAATGTCGGCACTGCTCAAATCTCTGACAGTAGTTTAAACTATTTAATGGTAAGGGAAGACATGGTTAAACCCTCGAGGGCTGCGGACTACGAGGCGTCACTTACCGACCTGGCACTATTTCTTAGCGACCAAAAGGTACAGAGCGTAAATTACATGACACAATTACAGGATAATTTTCACTATTCGCACGTCGTTAGATTAAATAGCCTGAACGATATTGACGGGGGCCTTAGGTCGTACATTAAAGGAGAAAAGAAATCGGCAGAATTCGACCTTATCTGGTCCGATTTAAAAGAGACCATCAACAGTTACAGGTACTACGTGGTACAATACCAACCTGAACTCTCCTATGTTCCCAACGGAAAAATCTGGCTAGAAGAAGCGCCTTATCGCAGATGGAATTATTTGCACTTCGAACCGGGAACAGAAAAAGAAGCCGAACAAATTCTTTTGGCCTGGAAAAATCTCTACAAGGATAAAGGGGTAAAAAGCGGTTTCAGAGTCTTTAAAGGGGTTATTGGACTCGATCAACCCGTCTACATGTTTACTACCTGGTCTGCAACTCCATTAGATTATCAGATAGAACTACAGGAGAGCATTGAACTATTAGACGATGATGGCACCATATTATGGATCGCTATGATGGAATTAGTTCGGAAGGCCGAAACGGTAGAAGGATGGTATTTACCCCAATATTCTTTTACCCCTGAAACTAAGTAAAAGTAACCGCTAACTATTTAAGCAAAATCAAATGAAAACGAATTTTTTAAAGGTATTAAGCATACTGTTTATAACGGTAACCATTGGTCAGACCACCAACGCTCAGACAAATAGTGAAGAAGTCGATCTATTCCAATCCATCTTTGGGATGCAAAAAAAGGAGATCGTAGCAGAGTTCTTAAACGCTGATAGCGATGATGCCTTTTGGGGATTGTACGATGAATACGAAAGCAAACGCAAGGCAATGGGCAAAGAACGGCTGTCTGTCCTGATCGACTATGTGGAAAATTACAATACCCTTGATAACGACAAATACGATGAGCTGGTGGCCAATATGATTAGCCTGAGAAAGGGCACAGATCAGTTAATAGATCAGTACTACAAGAAAATAAAGAAAACTTCTGGCTCTAAAATGGCGGCCCAGTTCTTCCAGCTTGAAAACTATTTTCTGAGTGCGATAAGGACCTCCATCTTTGAAGGCATACCCTATATAGGGCAATTTGAGGATTAAATTGAGAATGGTTGGTAAAAAAGCCCAGGTGTATTAGTACCGGGATTATTTTTTTGTCCATTTAGTGCACTTGAACGCATAGTGAATCAGTAAGCTAAGGAAGTCTATTTACTATTTGATACTCCGTAAAATTGGCAAGCTAATACTGTGAGAAAAAAAAATGTACAAAACCGCTCTGCGATTTTTACTATTTAGTTGGTAGCGAATTGTATCTTCACTAACCTCACTACGCACCAATTTTGGGCGTTTTATGATACTGAAACAAGATAAATACCTTTTTATGAAAACAGCATTTCCCCTACTATTATTGATGTTCATAACATTCTCGTGTACTGAGAACAAGGGTAAAAATGAAACTATGGTGTCTTCTGAATTGTCATTAGACTCCATCCGTTCCATCGCCAGGGA
>CAZGDG010000157.1:0-2544 GCA_964524415.1 uncultured Flavobacteriaceae bacterium | reverse complement strand
CCGTGATAGGCGAGTCGCATATATTCATCGGCTAAAGCGTTGATATCTGTAGGTGCTTTTTTATTGCCGCTAGCACGGCTATGTTGTAACATTCCTTTGACGATGCTATCTGCGCGTTTACCATGATGGTTGATCTTTTCTAGATTTGATTTGATATCACTTGCTATAATTTTTGCTTCTTTTATATCACCATTGTCTAGCTCTTCATTCATTTCATCAATGAGTTCATTACTGACTTCAGAAAAATTGTTGACAAAATTAAGCGGGTTCTGAATTTCATGGGCTATCCCTGCCGTGAGTTCACCTAAACTTGCCATTTTTTCGGATTGGATGAGCTGCTTTTGTGTACCTTTTAACTCCGATAGAGTTTTTTCTAGAGAAAGGCTTAATTTTCTTTTTTCTTTAAAGCGAATGTAGAATATAACCGCAAAAACAAAAATAAGAACTAAACCTACTATGCTTATATTTTTTATTAGCTTCTGAGTTTTGATTTGCGACTCTTTGATTGCTAGCTCTTTATCCTGACTTGCTTTTTGGATGGCGCGTTTATTTTCATACATCAATTCCTGTGTGAGTGTGGCTATTTTTTCAGCTTTAACGGCAGCGTTCACCGAATCGCTCATTTCCTGAAATTTGGCTTGGTAACGAAACGCATTTCTGTAGTCGTTTAAGCCCTCATAAATCTCCATCGTGCTTTCATAAATGAGCTGCCGTCTGATATAATCTTCCAATGGAACAAATTGATCGGCTAGATTCAGAGCTTCCAGAGCTTTGGAAGTATCAGCAGTTTCTATATGTACCTGTCCTATGCGAATTAGCCCTTCTACCTGGTAAGCTAAGTTTGAGTTTTCTTTACCTATGTCTATGGCCATGTTGTAGTTGGCAATCGCATTCTTATACTCGTCCAGTTGTAAATAAATGTCACCCGCCATAAGATAGTCGTCTATGACAAATCGGCTATCGCCATATGCTTTGGTGTAGGGCAGTCCTTCTTTGATGTAATTTAAGGCCTCTTTTAATTTTCCTTGTCTTCTATAAATGTCAGCAACGTAATTGTAAGAAATACCTACACTGCTAAGATCTACTTTTTTTCTTAAATCAAGTGCCTTTTTATGATATTCCAAGGCTTTATCAAGGTTATCTGCATACGTATTGGTAACACCCATATCGTTGTATGTTGTTGCAATACCAACAGTATCTTTGGACAGTTCAAACAATCGTAAAGCCTTCTGTTGTTCTTTGTATGCTTGGTCGAAGTTTTCTGCAAAAAGGTAATTAAAACTGTTTCCAAGTAAGGCACTGGTTATTAAAAGGGTATCCTTTACTTCTTCTGCTGCTTTTAAAGATTTAATGGAATATTCCAGCGCATCGCCATAATTACCTAAGTAGCGTTTTTCCAGACTAATCATATAAAGGATATCTGCCTGTTCAAGTTTGTTGTTCAATTGCCTGTGGAGGCCAAGGCTTTTTTCGTAATAAGCTATGGATTCTATCTTGTTACTTGCCATGCTGTAGGCTCCTGCTAAGGCATAATACCCCCTGGCGATTCCTTCTTTATTTTCGGTTTCTTTCCGTAATTTTAAAGAAACTTCTAAGGTATCAATGGCTTTAGTGGCGTTTGTAAAAGAAAGTGCAGAAGCGTAATTCTCTATAGCTTCTGCTAATAACCCCTTGTCATTAGAAGAAGACTCTCCCAGGGTTTTTAGTAAGTTAATTGCTGTTGAAGCATAGCTTTTAGCACTATCAATTTCATAAAGTGCATAGAAGGCTGAAGACAGTTCTGTGGCAATCTGCGCTTGTATTTCAACCTCTTTAGTTGTATTAAATTGAGCTTTTAAATCACTTATATCTGAAGGAGTGTATTCCTTCAAGTTCTGTGAATAAGCGCCATTATATACCACAACAAAAAGCAGGGTTAAAATTATTTTGTGAATGAATAACATGTATAGTTTACGCATCGAATTATCTTATAGTGGTAATTGAATAATAAATTGTGTCCCCTTACCGGTCTCCGTTTCAAACCTTAAGTTTCCATTATGCCCTTTGGTAACTATATCATAACTCATACTCAAGCCTAAACCGGTGCCTTCTCCTGTTGGTTTGGTGGTAAAAAAGGGCTGGAATATCTTGTCCTTGACTTGATCCGGGATTCCATTGCCGTTATCGGTTACTTCAATTTCAATACTGTCTTTTATCTTTTTTGTGCGAACAGTTACTGTAGGTTTGTAATCCTGAGATTTAATTTCGTTATTATTTTGGTTGGCACTTCGACTTCGCTCAGCACAAGCATAAAACGCATTGGTGACCAGGTTTAAAATAACGCGGCCAATGTCCTGAGGGATTACCTTTGTAGTTTTAATCGACTTATCAAAATCGGTAACCAATTCGGCATTAAAAGATTTGTCTTTTGCTCTAAGGCCATGATAGGCTAATCGTAAGTACTCATCAGCCAGTGCATTGATATCGGTGGGTTCCTTTTTATCGCCTCCGGCACGGCTGTGTTGTAGCATGCCCTTTACAATGCCGTCCGCACGTTTGCCATGG
>CAZGDG010000156.1:0-2692 GCA_964524415.1 uncultured Flavobacteriaceae bacterium | reverse complement strand
TAACTAATTGTTCTGCGAAATCTTTTAAATCTGCCATTTTTCTATTGTTTTAATATAAGTGTGTTTTCTTTTTTAATTTGTTTGTCTATCCTTCTTTTTCGGATAATGTTTTTACTATTCCAGCTAATGTGCCGCCACTAGATTTAAGCGCAGAGATAACGTTTTTAGCAGGAGATTGAAGTATTGTAACAATCTCTCCAATAAGTTCTTCTCTAGACTTAATATTAACTAGGGTGTCTAATAAATCGTCGCCGATATAAATTGCTTCCTCTATAAACGCTCCTTTAAGTAATGGTTTTTCTGATTTTTTACGAAATTCCTTAATTACTTTTGCAGGTGCGTTACCAGTTTCAGCGTACATTACTGAGGTGTTACCCTTTAAGGTTGTTGGTAAGTCTCCAAACTCCTTTTCAGAGGCTTCCATAGCCTTTTCTAGTAATGTATTTTTTACAACAGCTAACTTGACATTAGACTTGAAACATGCTCTTCTTAATTTTGAAGTTGTTGCTGCATCCAATCCAGAAATATCCGTTAAATAGATATTTGTGTTTTCTCCTAATTGAGCAGTTAACTCTTCAATTACTTGGGATTTTTCTTCTCTTGTCATAATATTCTAAGTTTAACTACTATCCTATTTTTGTATCAATTGGAATACTTGGACTCATCGTACTGGACATGTAAATACTTTTCATGTACGTACCTTTAGCAGCCGTTGGTTTCATTTTAATTAAGGTCGTTAATAACTCATTAGCATTGCCAACAAGCTTTTCAGTACTGAACGATGCTTTACCAATTGGCGCATGTACGATACCTGTTTTATCTACCCTAAAATCAATCTTACCAGCTTTAACTTCGCTTACAGCCTTTCCGATATCCATTGTAACTGTGCCTGTCTTTGGGTTTGGCATAAGACCTCTTGGCCCTAAAATTCTACCTAGTGGTCCTAGTTTACCCATCACACTTGGCATGGTTACAATAACATCTACGTCTGTCCAACCGTCTTTTATCTTTTGTAAGTACTCGTCTAAACCAACATAATCAGCGCCAGCTTCTTTTGCTTCTGCTTCTTTATCTGGAGTTACTAACGCGAGAACCTTCATATCCTTACCTGTACCGTGAGGTAACGAAACCACGCCACGTACCATTTGATTTGCCTTTCTTGGATCTACGCCCAATCTTACCGCTAAATCAACAGAGGCATCAAATTTAGTATAGGTGATTTCTTTAAGTAAAGCTGAAGCTTCTTCCAATGAGTAGAGTTTATTTCTATCTACTTTAGCTCTCGCTTCTTTTTGCTTTTTTGTTAATCTTGCCATTTCAAAAAATTTAGTTTGGAGCTTCACCTCCTTTAACAGTGATACCCATCGACCTTGCCGTACCAGCTACCATTTTCATAGCTGATTCAATCGTAAATGCATTTAAATCTTGCATTTTGTCTTCTGCAATAGCCTTTACTTGATCCCAAGTGACTTTTGCTACTTTACGTCGGTTTGGTTCTCCTGATCCTTTCTTTACTTTGGCCGCTTCTAATAATTGTACTGCAGCTGGTGGTGTTTTGATTACAAAATCAAACGATTTGTCTTTGTAAACTGTTATTACCACAGGTAAAACTTTACCTGGTTTATCTTGGGTCCTTGCATTAAACTGCTTACAGAACTCCATGATATTAACTCCAGCGGCACCTAAAGCGGGTCCAACCGGTGGCGATGGATTCGCAGCACCTCCCCGAACTTGTAATTTAACTACTTTGTCTAGTTCTTTTGCCATTTTTAATAGTTTTGGCGTCTATCTAGATTTGGAAGCACAGATAGTACGCTATATATATGTGTAACAATTATTACAATTTTTCTACTTGCATGTAACTTAATTCCAACGGTGTTTTTCTTCCAAAGATTTTAACCATCACCTCAAGTTTACGCTTCTCTTCATTAATTTTTTCTATCGTACCGTCAAATCCGTTGAAAGGACCATCGATTACTTTTACAGTTTCTCCTTTAGTAAATGGTATGGCCACATTAGCATCAGCCTCTATTGCCAATTCATCTACTTTACCTAACATCCTGTTTACTTCAGATTGTCTTAATGGCACTGGATCTCCTCCTTTTGTTTCGCCAAGGAATCCGATAACATTAGTGATTGATTTAATGATATGAGGTATCTCACCACTCAAGTTGGCTTGAATCATAATGTATCCAGGAAAATAAACCTTTTCCTTGTTTATCTTTTTCCCGTTACGGATTTGAATCACCTTTTCTGTAGGAACTAATACCTGCTCAACATAATCTTCAAGACCTAATCTAGCTATTTCGTTCTCGATATAGGTCTTAATTTTATTTTCTTGACCACTTACAGCTCTAACAACATACCATTTTTTTTCAGACATCTTCTATTCCGTATTGTTAGTTAATAAATTGAAAGTAAGCTTTAACGGCTCTACTAAATACAGTATCAACACCCCAAATCGCTAAAGAAAATATAATAGAGAACACCGCTACGAGCACTGTTAACCTCTGTGCCTCTGGCCATGGTGTCCATGAGACATTGTTTTTTAATTCTTCAAACGATTCTTTGATATATGTAATTAATCCTGACATTTGTTCTTCATTTATTGGGTTTTCTCAAGACCCAATGTTATTTGCACGGGTTGAGAGACTCGAACTCCCGACACCTGGTTTTGGAGACCAGTGCTCTA
>CAZGDG010000155.1:0-2722 GCA_964524415.1 uncultured Flavobacteriaceae bacterium | reverse complement strand
AATGACCCTTCGCTCTGGACCACAGAGCGTTTTGTTGAAGAAGTCGAACAAGTGCGCAAAGCTTTAGATCTCGATAAAGACAATTTTTACCTTCTGGGCCAATCCTGGGGTGGCATACTGGCCATGGAATACGCTTTGAAATATCAGGACAATCTGAAAGGGCTTATCGTTTCTAATATGGTGGCCAGTGTTCCGGAATACAACAAATATGCGGAAGAGGTTTTAGGCCCTCAGCTACCGGAAGATGTGCTCAAGGAAATAAAAATGATGGAAGCGGAAAAAGACTATGCAAACCCCAGGTATGAAGAGCTATTGAAAAAACATTTTTATACCGAACATTTTCTAAGACTTCCTTTGGATAAATGGCCTAAGTCTATTATGCTGGCATTTCAACACATCAATCCGGAGATTTACATTTATATGCAAGGCCCAAGCGAATTTGGTATTACAGAAGAAGCGACTTTAAGCAATTGGGATATTTCCGATAGGCTAAAAGAAATAAAAGTGCCCACCCTCATGCTGGGTGCAAAGCATGACACCATGGACCCGAAATACATGGAATGGATGGCCACAGAAGTTCAAAACGGTAGAAGTGTAACGACCAATGGCAGCCATTGCTCACAATTTGATGATCCTGAGACCTACTTTAACGGATTAATCACCTTTATCAAAGATGTGAATAGTGGAAATTTCTAAGTTTTAAATGCTTAGCTCAACTAACAAAATCTTATGAATATTAAAACCTCATTAATCATTGCCCTAATATTGGGCATATCAAGCATTACAGCTTGGGAATTATATTGGCGTTCTCAGGGTTATAAACCAGATATGGACGAAGATAAATTCCTTTGGGCCAGAACCAGAGCAAGGGTTGAAAAAGCGACATCTGAGGATGTCGTTTTGATTGGTTCTTCAAGAGTGTTATTCAACATACAAATTTACAAGTGGGAAGAGATGACTGGTGTAAAACCCATTCAGTTGGCCAATGCCGGTGCTTCTCCACTACCGGTATTTCATGATATTGTTGAAAACACAGACTTTAATGGGACAGTAGTAGTTGGCGTAACACCGGGTTTATTTTTCTCTACCACCTACGAACACGCAAATCCGTGGAGGAGATCTTTAGCCAGGGTTAATTTTTATAAAGACCAGACCTATGCCCAAAAACTCAACCACCTTTTGTCCCTTCCATTACAGCAAAGCTTTGTGTTTGTTTCCAACGATGAAGAGGAATGGGCAGATGACATTAATCTGAAAGCTCTTTTAAACACTATTAAACTAGACAAAAGGACTAATAGTCCCGACTTTCCGCCATTCTACAAGTTTCAGGATATTGATGCAGAACGAAATCTAAAAATGAAAGAGCGCATGGTGACTGATACCGCTTTTGCCAATTCTGTAAAAAAAGTATGGTATGGTTTTTTAACTTCAGAACCAAAGCCGCCACCACCGGATAAGGAAGGAACAACAGCCTACTTTCTAAAAGATCTTGAAAAATTCATAGCCAGAGGAGGAACTGCTATTTTACTTCGCTCTCCCTCTGATGGGTTTTTTGCAGATTTGGAAAGCAATGCCTTTTCTCGTGAACTGTTTTGGGACCAATTGGTTCAGAAAGCCAAGACCCCAGCCTACCACTACCGGGATTATGAAGGCTTAAATGCTTTCGAAACGGTAGAATGGTCACACCTTTCCGCAGAAGATGCCAATCAGTTTACAGAAAATTTTGTAAAAATTCTTGCTGGAGATAACCTCACCTCAACCCTTAAAACGAACTAATTATGCTGTTTAATTCATTAAGTTTTATCGTCTTTTTGGTGGTTGTTATGGCGTTATACTACACCAGACTAATAAACTGGAAAGGAAAAAAAGGGATGTTGCTTTTGGCGAGTTATCTATTCTACGGCTTATGGAACCCGCCTTTGGTCTTACTATTATGGATATCTACTCTGGTGGACTGGACCGCAGGAAAAAAGCTTTCGGTTGAAGAGAATGACAAAAAGCGAAAGCTTTGGTTATTGCTCAGTCTGTTTGTTAATCTTGGGTTTTTAGCTTTTTTTAAATACCGTGATTTTTTGCTGGATAATTTTACAGCGGTAGTCAATTCCTACGGTTACGGCTATCAGGCACAACCTATGGACATTATCTTACCCATGGGTATTTCTTTCTACACCTTTCAAACCATGTCCTACACCATAGATGTTTATAAGCGAAAAATCCAACCCGCCAATACCTTTTTAGATTTTGCCTTGTACGTCACCTTCTTCCCTCAGTTGGTTGCCGGACCAATTGTAAGGGCTCAAGACCTCATCACGCAGTTTTACGAAGAGAAAAGAGCAAACCTGGAGCAATTTTTATGGGGAGCCTTTTTACTCACCATGGGATTATTTATGAAAATTGTGTTGGCAGATACGTTGTTATCAACAACCTCAGACAGAGTGTTTGGGTCTAACTCTATGCTTCATGGGCTTGATGCGTGGACTGGTACGCTGGCCTTTTCCGGTCAGATCTTTTTTGATTTTGCAGGATATTCAACCTGTGCTATTGGGATTGCATTAATGTTAGGCATCATTTTACCGGATAACTTTAGATATCCTTACGCCGCCATCGGATTTTCAGATTTCTGGAGGCGCTGGCATATTTCATTATCGACCTGGCTTAGAGATTATGTTTACATTCCGTTGGGTGGAAACAGACACGGCATTACCAGAATGTATGCTGCGCT
>CAZGDG010000154.1:0-2739 GCA_964524415.1 uncultured Flavobacteriaceae bacterium | reverse complement strand
TAACAATATTTTTATATATTTGTCTTTGTTAATAAAATTTAACAACTTACTTTTGCCAACAATTAACACTTAAAATTAAAATTAATTAGAGTATGAAAAATCTTAGCAGATTACTATTAGTTGCAGTGCTCATCCTTGGTGTCAGCACTTCAAATGCGCAAGATAAAAACAATCCCTGGGCCTTTAATTTAGGGTCAAATGCAGTTGACCTCTACCCAGTTGGAGAGGATCTTCCGCAAGGAGATTATTTTGACGAATTTTTCAATGCTGATGACCACTGGAATATGCAGCCTATTCTTAACACGGCTACTATTTCTAAATACTTAGATTCTGGTTTTACTTTCTCTATAACCGGTAGTTTCAATAGTATTTCAAAACTTGGAGAAGATAGAGACCCTATCACAGGAGTAGAAACAACTAGAAGAGCAGACGATTTATCATACGTAGCTTTTGATGGTACTGTTTCTTACAGTTTTCAGGAGTTAATAAACTCAAACCGCTTTGAGCCAATCCTTGGTGCTGGTGGTGGTTACACTTGGGTAGACAACATTGGTGCTGGTACACTTAATGGTGTTGCTGCTCTTAGATTTTGGTTCTCCGAAACTGTAGGTTTAGATGTAAGATCTACTTACAAGCATTCATTTGAAGATTATCTTCCTAAGCATTTCCAACATTCAGTTGGTGTAATCTTTAAATTTGGTGGTGTAGATACAGACGGTGACGGCATCTACGATAATGAAGATGCTTGTCCAGAAGAAGCTGGTTTAGAAATCTTTAATGGTTGTCCAGATTCAGATAACGATGGTATCCAAGATTCTAAAGATGATTGTCCTTACGATGCTGGTTTAGCAGAGTTTAACGGTTGTCCAGATTCTGATGGCGACGGTGTAATGGACAAAGATGATAAATGTCCTACTGTTGCAGGTCTTAAAGACTTAATGGGATGTCCTGATGCTGATGGCGATGGCGTTGCAGATGGAGATGACAACTGTCCTAATGAAGCAGGTCCTGCTGCAAACAATGGTTGTCCTTGGCCAGATACAGATGGCGACGGTATCCTTGATAAAGACGATAAGTGTCCTAACGAAGCTGGTGTTGCTGAAAACAATGGTTGTCCAATCATTAACCCATCACCAGAAGTAGTGAAGTCATTGAATACTTATGCAAGAGACATTTTATTTGACACTGGTAAAGCTACCTTCAAGAAAGGCACTGATGAGGTATTAGAAGCAATGGTTACTATCTTTAAAGAATACCCTCGAGCTAAATTTGCTATCGAAGGTCACACAGATAGTACTGGTTCTAAAGCTACCAACCAAGCTTTATCTGAAAGAAGAGCACAGGCTGTTAGAGATTACTTAATTGCTAACGGTATTGCTGCAGATCGATTAACTGCTGCTGGATATGGTGAGGATAAACCTATTGCAGATAACAACACTAGAGCTGGTAGAGCTGAAAACAGACGTGTTGAAGTTAATCTTATAAAATCCGACAACTAGGATATAATAACACATATTAATAGTAAAAAACGTCTCTTAATTAAGAGGCGTTTTTTATTTTTAGTATCCCATGGAGAGTTTCATAAAACAAGTATTAATCGATGTAAAAAAACAAGGCATCGACCTCAAAAATGCCGTATTTATTCTTCCCAGTAAACGAGCTGGTGTTTTTTTAAAATATGAACTGTCTTCACTCATAGAAACACCTATATTTTCACCCTCTATTCTAAGTATAGAGGATTTTATAGAAACATTATCAAACATATCGCTGCTCCCAGATTCTGAACTGGTCTTTAAGTTATATGAAACCTATCTGGAGTTGACAGATAAAAACGCCCAGGAACCCTTTGAGACCTTTTTTACTTGGGCCAATATGCTTTTACAGGATTTCAATGAAATAGACAGATATCTCATAAAGCACAACGCTATTTTTGACTACCTCAAGGCTATAAAAGAATTAAATCATTGGTCACTTGAGAACAATCAGACTCCCCTTATAAAAAAACACTTAAAATTTTGGAATAACCTAGGTGTAATCTATGAGTCTTATGTTTCTAACTTATTACAAGAAGGCAAAGGATATCAGGGCCTACTTTACAGGGAAGCCTGCAACAATCTGGAAATGTACCTGGCCAATTACCCTAATCGTATACATATTTTCCTTGGCTTTAATGCCTTAAATACAGCTGAAAAGACAATTATTCAAGAATTGTTAGATAATGATATGGCTCGTATTTATTGGGATATTGATTCTAGGTTTATCCTTGACAAATACCATGATGCAGGATTATTTATAAGAACCTACAAAGCCCATTGGAAACATTTTAAACAAAACTCTTTTAACTGGGTTAGCACTATATATTCTAACCCCAAGAAGATAAAAGTAACAGGAGTCCCAAAAAACGTAGGGCAGGCCAAATACATTGGGCAACTGGTAGAACAGTTACATCAGGAAAAGCAAAACTTACAAAACGTGGCCATAGTTTTAGGTGAGGAAAACCTTCTACTTCCCCTACTAAATTCCTTACCCAAATCCGTTGATTCGGTCAATATCACAATGGGGTTGCCATTAAAGTACGTGCCGTTGGCTAATTTCTTCATAGCCTTGTTTGAGCTTCATAAGCATAATAACCCTTCATTTTACTATAGGGATATTATCGACTTTCTCATGTTGCCATCATCAAAAATGCTGTTTAAAAAAGGTGACGTAGACAATGCCTCTTTACTTATAGAGCATATA
>CAZGDG010000153.1:0-2997 GCA_964524415.1 uncultured Flavobacteriaceae bacterium | reverse complement strand
AACATCCTGATTTATTGTGTTTTTGATTCTCATCACAAAGTTCTAATACATAATCCGGGTTTAAGAATAATGATTACAGCCATTAAACTACATATCATTACTGTATTTCATTAAGAATATTCTGTATAAATTTTTGCCACTTGCTTATTTGAGTATTGGCTGTGCTTTTAATTTCAATTGAATATTGAAATTAATCAACTGTTTACAAAAAACTTAATAATAATTTATTTTTATATATCACTTTCATTTTATTTATAGTAAATTTAGAATCAATAAATTATATATTATACATTATGAAAGTAAATGGTTATGCAGCAAATGAACCTAATTCAAAATTAACTCCTTATACTTACGAACTGGGAGAAATTGGTTCAGAACAAGTTGATATTAAAGTAGAATATTGTGGTTTATGCCACTCCGATTTAAGTATGATAAATAACGAGTGGGGCATGTCTTCCTACCCATTTGTTCCCGGACATGAAGTTATTGGAGAAGTTATTGCTACTGGTAGTGCCGTTAAAAATGTAAAAGTAGGTGATAAAGTCGGTTTAGGCTGGACCTCCGGCTCATGTATGAGCTGCTCGCAATGTATGGGTGGCGATCATCATTTATGCCCGGAGTCTGAGGCTACAATTGTTGGTAGAAACGGTGGTTTCGCCGATAAGGTGCGTGGACATTGGTCCTGGGCTATTCCACTTCCTGAAGGTATAGACTTGAGTAAAGCCGGACCATTGCTTTGTGGCGGGATTACGGTTTTCAATCCAATTATTCTGGCTGGCGTAAAACCAACAGACAAGGTTGGTGTTATCGGTATCGGCGGACTTGGTCATATGGCCTTAAAATTCCTGAAACACTGGGGTTGTGAGGTGGTTGCTTTTAGTTCTAGCCCGGAAAAGAAAGATGATATTATAAAAATGGGGGCGACCAAGGTCGTTAACTCAAGATCTGAAGAAGAATTGGCAAGTATTGCCGGTCAGTTAAACTTTATACTGAACACCACAAATGTGACATTAGACTGGAATGCTTACCTAACGGCTTTAGCGCCAAAAGGTAAATTTCATAATGTTGGAGCCGTTTTAGAACCTATGGCTATTCCTGCATTTAGTTTAATCATGGGTGAAAAATCTGTTGGCGGAAGCCCTATCGGTAGTCCTGCTTTGACCAAAACCATGTTAGATTTCTGTGTGCGTCATGACATTTATCCACAAGTAGAGGAATTCCCCATGGAAAAAGTGAATCATGCTTTAGAACATTTAGAAAATGGTCATGCGAGATTTAGAGTGGTTTTAAAAAATTAATTCCTATATTTATATAACATACTAAAAGCCCCGAACAGGGGCTTTTGCAATGTGTAGAAAAATTTAAATTATCCTTTAAAATGAAAATACTTGGTTTAATCGGCGGGACTTCCTGGCATTCTACATTGGAATATTATCGTGAAATCAATGCGCAGGTCAGTCAAACTATTGGCAACGCCAGCAATCCCGAACTCATCTTGTATTCTATAAATATAGACATCATGCGTAAGCAGGTGCTAGAAGATATTCAGCAAAAGTATTTAGAGGTTGCAGAAAAACTCATTAGGGCAGGAGCAGAGGCCTTGCTGATTTGTGCCAACACACCTCATATGGCGGTAGAATATGTACAGCCCAAAATAGACGTACCTTTTTTACATATTGCAGATGCGACTGCAAAAGAAGCCAAATACCTTGGCTACCAAAAACTTGGTCTTTTAGGGAACAAACCTACTATGACTAAGGCTTTTTTAAAGGAGCATTTACAAATCAATCATGGCTTAGAAGTTTCGATACCTGAGGGCGAAGCCATAGATCAAAGCCATTATTTTGTGTCCAAAGAACTGACGCAAGGCCAATTTACTCAAGCTGCAAAAGACTTTTATACAGATCAAATCCGATTGTTTAAAGATAAGGGTATGGACGCGGTGATCTTAGGCTGTACCGAATTACCGATTTTATTAAATGATGCTATCACAGATTTACCGGTATTAGCTACTACCGATTTACATATACAGATGGCTGTGGATTTTATTTTGAGTGAGGTCTAATTTCTTGGGATTTTAAATTCTTGGAATTAAAGACTTTTTCAAAATAGTTTAAATTTGCTTTACATCTAAGGCATGAAAGATACACAATCCATAGCAGTACTTCCTTTTGTAAATATGTCCAGCGACAAGGATAATGAATACTTCTGCGATGGCATCACAGAGGAAATTATTAATGCACTAACTAAAATTGAACAGCTAAAAGTCATTGCCCGAACCTCGTCCTTTGCCTTCAAGGGAAAAGATATCGATATCCGTAACATTGGAGAGCAGTTAGGTGTTCAAACTATTCTTGAAGGCAGTATAAGAAAATCTAATGAAAAGTTACGAATCACTGCTCAGCTCATAGATGTTAAGGACGGTACTCACTATTGGTCTAAACGTTTCGATAGAAAATTAGTAGATATTTTTGATTTAGAAGATGAAATCAGCTTGACAATAGCAGATGAAATTCGCAACAATTTTGGGCATTTTGAAGTGCAAGACCATTTGATAAAACAACCTACAGAGAGTGTTGACGCTTATCAGCTATTTCTCAAAGGGCGCTCTCTTCAACTTAAGTGGACTGCAGAAAGTATAAATCAGGCTATATCTTTTTATAACCAAGCGATTGATTTAGATAAAAACTACGCCAAAGCCTATTATGCCAATTTACAATGCTATGGACTGCTGGCGATGTGGGGTTATATGCCCTATGAAGACGCTATGGAAAAAGCCATTGCTAATTTGCTTATCGCTAAAGATATAGATAACAGTCTTCCGGAATATCCCATGTCTTTTGTAGGTAAGTTTTTCTGGGGTGAATGGGATTTTAAAAATGCATACATTCACATCAAACAGGTTTTAGCCATAAATCCAAACTATATAGATGGACTTGAAGCCATGGCCGAATTGTGTATTGCACTTGGCTTTTTTGATAAGGCTATAGAATACGC
>CAZGDG010000152.1:0-3105 GCA_964524415.1 uncultured Flavobacteriaceae bacterium | reverse complement strand
TAAAGCTCAATAATATAATTGGATAAGCTCACATCATGATCTAATCCCATCTTTTTACGCAAACGATATCGTTTAACCTCAACACTTTTATGGGAAATATTCAAAAGTGGGGCAATCTCTTTTGAAGACAGGTTTAGTCTTAAGTAAGCACAAAGCCTTAAATCATTGGGCGTAATGGTAGGATGAAGTTCCTTAACACGTTTCATAAAATCTTGATCCACGTTGTTAAAGGCTTCTTCAAATAACTTCCAATCATTTGTGTTATTCATGTTAACGTTAATGGTTTTTATTACCTCTTTCACTTCCGCCATAGATTTGCTCTTCATCAGTGCTGATTTAATATCACTGAGCAATTCGTTCTTTTTAACCAAATTCATCGTGGCAATACCCAATTCCCGACTTTTATTATCTATATCTAATTGTAAGTTTTCATTTTTAAACTCCATGAGCTGACGTTGATTATCCAGCTGTTCCAGCTCTAATTCCCGCTCTTTTTCTGCAATTAACTTCTGTTTCTGTTTTTTATAGTGCCTCCTGTTAGCTAAATGCACCATTAGGCCCAGCAACAGTGCGATTACCACATAAGCAGCAATAGCAATTGGTGTTAAATACCAAGGCTTTTGAATCTTGAAATTATAGCTTAACATATTAGAGGTTAGCGTCTCACCAACCCGACCGCGAATTTCCAAAGTATAGTCGCCATACGGTAAGTTTTCAAAAATGAGCTTGGAGTCATTCCGCCAATCCGACCAGTCACCGTTAAGCCCCTTTAACCTATATTGAAAGCTTTTAGGGTACAGGGCATTAAAATCGGGTATACTAAAACTAAATTCAAGATTATTTCGATTAGCTTCAAAAGAAGCATCACCTGTTAATTCTACGGAGCTCTTCTCTTGTAATGTTTCATAATTATTAACTCGTGCTAATTTGAGGGTGTAATCCGTCTGCTGCAGTCCGTTTAAATCAACAATTAAATAACCTTGAGTTGTACCAACCAAGAATCTGTTGTCTTCTAAAAGAAGGATACTTTCGTAACCCAATTTACTGTTTCTGATGTTATATGGTATTGGAATATAGTTTAGTTCTGGTTCACTAGAAACCAGACCAGGTTTTATGTATATGATTTGGTCTTTATTAAAAACCCACAACTCATCCTTATTTTCGTTGGGAATAATTTTTCCGGAGACATAAGTGTCTTTATTAATGTAGGCACTTAACAAACTATCTTTCTTGAAGGCATCAGTAGATTTGTCAAACTTGTAGACCCCTTCTTGGTAGGCATAATAAACTGAATCAGCATATTTAAATATACTGGAACTAATCCCTTTTTGAACAGGCAGTTTCTCTAAATTAGCAACTTCTGAAAAGGCATCATCCAATTGCAACTTAAATACTCCTTTATACTCATGGCTCACAAGAAGTTCTTGTGAACCTGTAAACTCAAAATATCGAGATGACATTTCATAGCCTTTTAACTTTTTAAGAAATTTCCATTGCCCACTAAAATCCTGTTTAATTAAACTAAGTCCTTTATAATTCCCTTGAATAAGGAGCGATTCCTCTCCAGGAATTCTTTTTATATCCCAAGTTCCCTTCTCTTCAGAAATTTGTGTCGCCTTGGTCCCGTTAACAAGGAAAGTTCCCTTATCGTGACCACAAAACAATTGTCCATTAATTGTTCTCAAGACCCAAACTTGCCCCATAGTTTCAGGAACAAGGGTAAAACTGTCGTTTTCAGATTTTAATTTGTAGAACAGTCCTTGGTTAGTTCCTAGATAAAGATAATCCTCTGTGCTTGCAGCAGCGTAAACCGTACCTAAATTTCCTTGTATATCCCTGTAAAGTTTATAAGGGGATTTTAAGTTGACACAATTAATCCCATTGTCTAGGCCAAGCCACACATTCCCTGATTTATCCTCAAAAACCGAAAGAACTGTATTGTTTGATAAGCCATAGGTTTTATCTGCCCTAAATGAAGTGGCACCAGAGCTATCAATTTCAATCACACCATTTGAGATTGACCCCAAAATATAATTACCGTTCTCTAATCTGATACTACTGTAAACACTGACATTTTGTAATAAATCCTGTGCTTCTATCACCCAAGGTTCAAGGATATCGTTTTTAAAGGTGTAGAATCCACCTTCCTTGGTAAGTACAAGTAAAGTATTGTCTTCTCCTTCATACAAACCTACAACGTCATTTTGCAAAACAATAGCATCATCGATAGCAAGGACAGCCTTCCCATTTTCAATCTTGTAGATTCCTTTCGAGTTTTGCTGAAAATAAATAACATCACCAACAACAAATAAGTCGTTTATACGCGTTTCTACTGTAATTGTCTCATAACTGTTAGTCTTAAGGTTTACGACATAAATTCGGTCTAATGATTGAAACACGATCCAATCGTTGACCTCAACAATGTCCCAAAATTCCTCATCTTCTTTTAAGGGAATATCTAATGCTTTAGATAGGGAGCTATAATTTAGTTTGCCATAATTATCCTTTTGCCAATACCCGAAATCCATGTAACTGCCTGTAAACACCTTATCACCAACACATTTTACAGACCTGATTATAGTCTGTGATGGAATGGCGTTAAGATTCCAGTTAGAGCCATTGTATTCTAACAGCCCTTTATTATTAGCGATGTAAATGGAGGCATCTGGACCTTGATCGATGTCCCAATTTTGGTCATCAGCGGCATAATCCGAAGGATTATATATTTCAATGGGTGGTAATTCTTGTGCGGATATCTGTATCGAAACAATTGAATTAAAAATACAGTACAACAGTATAATTAAGCTATGCCGTCTTATCATATTGGAAAATGTATATTACAAGGTTGTTAAGGTAAAAAAAATATATGAGACCTGTATTTACTAACCGTAAAGAGAAAGAATGATAAATTTTGTATAGTTAATTAGAATAAATTCATCTATCCAAAATGCACAAGATTTACCTAAACAAAAGAATGTTTAAACAAAAAAGCCGAAACTTTCGTTTCGGCTTTTTAAAGTACTGAAGGCGGGACTTGAACCCGCACGGCCATAATGGCCATTGGATTTTAAGTCCAACGTGTCTACCAATTCCACCACTTCAGCA
>CAZGDG010000151.1:0-3168 GCA_964524415.1 uncultured Flavobacteriaceae bacterium | reverse complement strand
GGATTTGAGCCAGGGTTTCGAGGCGTTGGGGGAGGTTATTTTGCCATTGGGTTTTGTTGTTGCGGTAGTCGTGGAGATAGGCGTTTGTCCAGTCGATGAGGTGAATCAAATCTTTAGGTGAAGACTGCCAGAGACTTATCCCAGAGTCTGGTTGACTCGGTTGAG
Source organism: uncultured Flavobacteriaceae bacterium (assembly GCA_964524415.1). Taxonomy (GTDB): domain Bacteria; phylum Bacteroidota; class Bacteroidia; order Flavobacteriales; family Flavobacteriaceae; genus Winogradskyella. Next base: position 3,003 of record CAZGDG010000151.1, on the reverse strand, counting down.
TTGATAAATTGGGGAAAATCGTAAAAGTCAAGAATTTATAGGATTCAAAAGAGACATACCACTCTATAATGGCTGTTTCTTCGTTGAGGAGATTTTTAATATCTTCAAGAGTCATGGGTTGATAGGGAGAAAGACGATTAAATTCTTCCCGGAGTTGATTAAGGTAGTTAGAATCGGGCTGAGATGTTTGTTGTAGCCGTTCCTTTTCCTTGGCGATATCTTGCCGGATTTGTTGCAGACGTAATCGAGTGGATTCGGGTATGTCTGAGCCATATAGGTCACGGGCTACAATGAGTTCAGATAGGTTACGCGCTTTACTGCGATCGGCGTATTCCAGGGCTTTGTCATAGCGGTTTAATTGAATGCAGACTTTAACCATGAAGACATAAGGTTTAACCCATTTTTCATTCAATTTGCGTTTTACTTCATCTCCAGAGATGATTTCCCCTCGCAAATAGTCCACCGTATCAATCACTTTATAAAAAGCCTGATAGGCAGATTGATAATCTTGGATCTTGAAGTAAGCAATACCTAAGTTAAACAACACTTCTGCATGGTTTTCAGGAAAACTTTTACAAGTAAATACATCCAATGAATTTCTACAAAGTTCTATTACTTTTTCTAAATCATCTTGTGTGCCAGTAGATTCATTATAAGTTGCTGCATAAGTTGCTGCATAAGTTGCTGATAAGCACTTTTGGGCAGTAGCCCATCGTTCCGGGTAGGATTGTCGGGTAAATACCGTTAACCCTTGTTCAAAATAAAATATAGCTTGTTCTAAAAACTCTTCTTTCTGTTCGTAAACATAATATATTCTGTTATAAAGATCTCCTATATTCAAGTTTAAATTTGCCCAAAATTCAGGTTGTGTATCCCGATTAAATGTTGACAGACTGGCCAAGCAAGCGGTTAGGGCACTTTCTACATTTTCTTTATCGTAAACACAATCCATTAAGTCTTTATAGGCTTGTCCTACATTATTTTGACACAGAGCCCATTCATCTGGATACTGTTCTTTCGTAAAGATAGTTAATGCAGATTGGTAATAATTGATAGCTATCTGTAAATTTTCTGCTTCTTTACCTACAACTCGGGATAAATAAGCATTGCCAAAATAAACTTGAGTATGCGCCCATTCTTGAGGAGAATCGTCTTTTGTAAAGACAGTAAAAGCTTGTTGATGTGCTGCAATAGCTTTTTCTTTGTTGTCTGACTTATCTCCTTGAATCCGATCATCATAAGCTAAACCCAGATAGTTTTGAGTATTAGCCCATTCTGTTGGAAATAATCCTTTTGTATAAACCATTAAAGCCTTCTGATGATAAGCAATAGCTTTCTCAATATTTTTAGCCATATTGCCTAGAGTAGTACCTCTATAAATTAATCCTAAGAAATTCTGGATTTCAGCCCATCGCTGGGGATTATTTTTTGGGGAATACACCGTTAAAGCTGCTTTATAAGCAATGATTGCTTGTTCTCGGTATTTCAAGTTATGTGGGACGCTCTTATAGTAAGAAGTACCTATAAAAAATTGAATTTCAGCCCATTGCTCAGGAACTTTTTCTAAAGTGCGGATTTCCAAGGCAGATTGATAACAGCGAATGGCTTCACTTAAAAACCGTTTATCTTTGCTATTTATTATTAGATTAGTATTTGTTATTAGATTAGTATAGACAACACCTAAAAGAACTGTTATTTCTGCCCACTTTTCAGGAAAAGCTTCACAAGGGCGAAACTTTAAAGCCGCTTTATAGTAACTAATGGCTTTCTCTAAGTTTTCAACATTATCTCCTTTAATTCGTTTTTCATAACTATTCGCCAACTTCATTTGCAAGCTAACACACTGGTTTACCCAATAATTATAGTCGTGAGATTCGGAATCTCCATCAGAAATGGCAATCGCACTTTTACGACTGTTATAGTCATCTTCACTTATCGCTTGAGAATCTAAGTCAAAATAAGATTTAGCTGTATCATCTCCAGTAGGAGATACTTTTTTAATATAAATCTCTAAAGCATTTTCGTAAGCGATAATGCCTTTTTCTATATTGTCTGCTTTTTTACCTTGAATCCGGTTAATGTAGGCAAAACCTAGGTTATATTGTGTGTCTGCCCAATCCTCTGGATATTTTTCAGGCGTCCGAACGATTAAAACCCTCTTGTAAGCAGCGATCGCCATTTCTAAATTCTGTACCTTTTCTCCGCTAATTCTATCGCTGTAAGCATTTCCCAGATTATTTTGGGTGATAGCCCAATCTTCCGGACTGGTTTCATAAGTTTTTATTTCTAAAGCATTCTCATAAGCGGTGATCGCCATTTCCAGATTTTCTGCCTTATTTTCTTGATATCGTTTATAAAGATTACCCAAATCATTTTGGAGCGCTGCCCAATCTTCGGGATATCGTTCACGGGTATATACTTCTAAGGCAGCATTGTAATAGCGAAACGCTTGTTCTAAATTCTCGGCTTTTTCTCCACAAATGCGCTCCAAATATATATTTCCCAATCTGTTTTGTACGCTTGCCCAATTTTCTGGAAATGCTGGTTTTGTAAAAACTTCCAAAGCTGAGATGTAATGGGCGATCGCTATTTCCAGATTCTGTGATTTCTGGCCTTTTATCCGTTTGCGGTAATGATTTCCCAGACTCATTTGCACCTTTCCCCACTCTGGGGAAAATGCCTCCTGGGTCAAAACTGCCAAGGCTGCGTTGTCAAAGGCGATCGCTTTTTCCAGATTCTCTGCTTTATCGCCTTGGATGCGTTTAGAGTAAGCAACACCCAAATTGAGTTGAACTTTTGCCCAAAATTCCGGAAATTCTTGTTGTGTAAAGACTTCTAAGGCTGCATTATAATAAGCTAGACTTATTGCTTGGTTTTCTGCCTTTTCCCCATGAATGCGGTGATTGTAGGCAAGACCCAAATTCATTTGCGTCATTGCCCAATCTTGAGGATATTCTTCACGGGTATAAACTGTCAAAGCAGCATTATGATAGGATATTGCCC
>CAZGDG010000150.1:0-3513 GCA_964524415.1 uncultured Flavobacteriaceae bacterium | reverse complement strand
TATAAGGGAATCCTTTATGGCCGTTAAGTTTTTACTCCATCCCAAATAAGGTTCAGACGGATAAACCCAGGCATTTTTCGAGTCGCCCAATCCATGAAGTAAGACGATATAATTTTTGGCATTATTCCGCGTATTTATAAAATGAAAGAAAGGTACTTTAGAATCAAAGCCCTCGAGGACTACCTTTTCAAAAACGGTTGCAGAATCAATTTGTCGACTCAGGACTATGCTTGCTGAATCAGCTTCTTTTTTAGTATAACCAAACAAACTGGTGCTTGTTTGTGAAGCTGTTGGATGGATACAAACCGTAAAAAGCAGAAATGCGAATAAAAATTTCATGATTTCAGGTATGTAAGTAAACGGAACAAATCAGTGTGCGCAGCAGGCACTTTATTTGGCTTAAAGCCCTAAGATAGTGAATACGTTACGACCCTGATGCAATGCGATGGTTATTGAACACAGGGATACCCAAGTGCGGGTAAAATAAAAGATTGGTTGGTTTTTATAAGGGGGTGGTTCAGGCGCCGTTACAGTTACATACCTGCACTAATTGCCGATAAAATGTCTTTGGAAATTTGCCTTCGGCTTATACCTTGCTGAATTAGCGGATTAAGCTTTGGTGTAAAGTCTTCATTTATCATTCTCCACAATTTCCACCTTGCCTGTTTTAAGGTCGTATAACATGCCGACAACTTTCACTTTTTGAGCCTCAAAAAAATCTTTCAGAACCGGTTCCGAATGCTCAATAACATTTAAACCGTGTGCTACATTAGCGATTATTGCCTTTTCATAATAGTCTGCTCGATTCTCGTCAATTACAAGCTCCTCAGGTTCCTTTTTAATATAGTCTATAATATGCTGTATGTGATTTTGCACGCTATCGTTCTTATGCTCAATAAACGCCCCAATAGCTCCACATTGTTTATGACCTAAGACCACGATCAATTTAGTCTCGAGGTGTTCCACGGCATACTCTATACTTCCAAGTTCATAGTCGGAAATAATATTACCTGCATTCCTGATGACAAATAAGTCTCCAAGCCCCTGGTCGAAAATTAATTCCGGAGGAACTCTGGAATCTGAACAACTAACAATGACTGCAAACGGGTGTTGCCCTTTTTCTAACTCCCTTAATCGCTCCAAAGTTTGATCGGGATGTATTGGATGATTTTCCTGAAACCTTCTGTTTCCATCCAAAAGAAGTTCCAAAGGCGATTTTGACAGGCTATCTTTAACGGGGCCATTTTGTAGACGAGTGCAACCGAAATGGAGCACCAACAAAAAAAGGAGACCCGGTTTCAATATTTTCCTCAATGTAATTTTCATGTCAACTGTAGTTTTTTAGGATAGGACAAGGCAATTCCCAGGGATTTAACATCAGGAATTTCAAAGCCGCATCGCCGTTTTGCAGGACAAAGCTTCTTAAAATCCAAAAATTGCGCGAACGACGGTCTGCTCAGGGCTTATCCTATAAAATGGTCTGCAAATATTTTTTTCCTGGTTTGGAATCTGCTATGCCCTTTTAACAAATTCGGATTTCAAAGCCATGGAACCAAAACCATCAACTTTACAATCGATATTATGGTCACCATCGGTTAGTCGAATGTTTTTTACTTTGGTTCCTGCTTTGATAGGCTTAGGAGCCCCTTTCACGGGCAGATCCTTTATGATTATAACCGAGTCACCATTGTTTAGTTGATTTCCGTTTGAATCAAGGACCATTATTATGTCATCTGCATTGATTTCTTTGGGGTTCCACTCCTGGCCACATTCCGGACATGCATAAATTCCATTCCCGAGCGAATATCCGTAAGGAGAATCACACTTTGGACAAGATTCCATTTCTTCTGACATTTTATTTTCTTTTAACTTCAGCCAATCAAGATGTTATGGGTGGTCTACATTTTATGTCAATGGCAAGACTAAGTTAGTAAATCGGTTAAGTCTGCAACCAAATGGCCTCTGTCTTTTTCTGAGGGATACAATAGAGGCAATTTTAAGCCTTTTCAGACCTTCTTCCAGGCAAGCTGAAATCCGGTTGGGGGAATAAAAAAGCCCCACTGAAAGGGGGCTATTTCACATGGTTTCTGTTTTAGGCAGGGCCTGTGTAACGGGTCCCATTGTTGTAGTATCGAGCTTTTACTTTTCCCGGTGAATAACCTTAAGGATCATTCCCTTAAGATGCTTTCGATGGATACCCTATTTCAATAGCCTTTTCATTAGAAAACCCAGGTAAGCCCCTATGAAGCTACAAGGGGCCGTTACCGCAAGAACAAATAGTATTTCGAATGGCGCAAGATTATGGGAAGTAGTGTCCCAAAACACAGTGTCATAAAATATTCGAGCCAATACTGCCAGGAGTACCCCCAGGGATACAAAAAGGGCGATTTTTTGAGGTTTTTCAGTTAAGAACATCAGTAACAGAAGCGAAGCGAGAAAAGCACCTAAACCCATAATAAGCCACATATTAACCCCGAATGCTTTGGTTTGGTTATAGGGTTGAAACCAATAAGCCAATCCACCTGTAATCAGGCCAACTAAGGCTGAGAAGATTCCTTTTTTATGCTTCATTAGCTTCGTTTTAAAATGGAGCGCAACGTGTGGGGGAAGAGCGTGATGCGCTTTATTTCGCTTGTAGACGAAAGATAGTGAATACGTGAAGTCCCTGGAGCAATGTGATGGTTATTGTACACAGGGTTATCCAAGTGCGGTTACATTAAAGGGGTTGTTGGGTTTTTGTAAGGAGGGTTTTGCCTGGTGGTGGTTTTGAATCATGGTTAATTTGCCTGCCCGCCGGGAGTGAATTCCTTGACAGTTTTTCGGTATCGGAATTTATGATAAGAGGATGTAAAGTGTTCTAAAGCAAATCTATGCCACGAATTATCGCGTATCGCGATATGCGATATTGGGGTTAAGGGGTTACAGAAGGCTTTGAGCGGGGGACTGGATTGATTCGAAGTGAATTAAGAAGAAAAAATAAAGGTGGGTAAAAGGGCGTAATGGGGCCTGTCCGATGTTATAAACTGTTTAAAGCATTTTAGGAATAATACGCATTGCTATTATAAAAGTTGAGATTAAATATAAAATGCCCAAACCATTGCCGAGGAGTGCAATCATAAATTTTGCATTCTTCGCTTCTTTCCTACCCTTATAAAGTTGAATCATTCCACGGACAGCTGTGACCATTGCGATTAGCATTGTGATTCCCACAATAATAGTTATTGCCCCGGGCCCTGAAGGGTCCTGAAATAAAAGGTAAAGCAAAAATCCAATAACGAGCAGAACTAAAGTCACAAGTGAATTCTTGTACGATTTTGCGATATAAGATTGTTCCATGGTAATAGTTTATAACGTCATTGGCCGCGGTTAGACGCCTTCAAGCCAGAACCATCCGGGCTGCTTTGTTAGTCTCTAAAATAGCAAATAATACCAGGCTGAATATGGCGATTGCCCATCAGCGTTGTTAGGCAACGTTTTTATTCTCAAACTTTTGAATTTGGTCAAATTCATCCT
>CAZGDG010000149.1:0-3514 GCA_964524415.1 uncultured Flavobacteriaceae bacterium | reverse complement strand
TCACATAGTAAGCATCGGCGATATCTCTGTAGTCTCTAAATCCCATCATTTCACTCACTTGAGCAAAGGTTGGAAGACAAAATGTAACTAGTAGTCCGAGTAAGAATATTTTTTTCATATTTTAAAATTTAAATATTAAATAGATATTGTGTTTAAACATCAACTTTCATGCCTTATTTAAAATATTACATATTAATTGAATTTTGTAGCATAAAGCGATCTTAGAAAAAAGAATCTCAATCATTTTAATTTTACATTGGAGTTAAAAAAATTATTTAAACGCTGAAATTCCTGTAATATCGAGTCCTGTAATTAAGAGGTGTATGTCGTGTGTTCCTTCATAGGTGATCACACTCTCAAGATTCATCATATGTCGCATAATACTGTAATCTCCTGTAATTCCCATGCCACCAAGGATTTGTCTTGCTTCTCTAGCAATGTTTATAGCCATTTCTACATTATTACGCTTAGCCATAGAGATTTGTGCCGTTGTAGCTTTACCTTCATTTTTAAGCTGTCCTAACCGAAGTGCTAAGAGCTGAGCTTTGGTAATCTCTGTGATCATTTCCGCTAGCTTTTTTTGTTGCAGCTGAAATCCAGCAATTGGTTTATCAAACTGAATTCGCTCTTTAGCGTACCTGAGTGCAGTATCGTAACAATCCATAGCAGCGCCAATAACACCCCAAGCAATTCCGTACCTTGCAGAATCTAAACAAGATAGAGGCGCTCCAAGACCTGAACGACCTGGCAATAGATTTTCCTTAGGCACTTTTACATTATTAAATATCAACTCGCCTGTAGCAGAAGCTCTTAAAGACCATTTGTTGTGCGTTTCAGGTGTTGTGAAGCCTTCCATTCCGCGTTCTACAACTAGACCATGTATTCTTCCTTCTTCGTTTTTGGCCCATATTACGGCGATATCTGCAAACGGCGCATTAGAAATCCACATTTTTGCACCATTAAGCAAATAATGGTCTCCTTTGTCTTTAAAGTGGGTTACCATCCCGCCAGGATTAGATCCGTGATCGGGCTCAGTAAGTCCAAATGCACCCATCATTTCTCCCGAGGCTAACTTTGGTAAAAACTTTTGTTTTTGCTCTTCGGTCCCATAAGCCCAAATAGGATACATAACTAAAGAAGATTGTACTGAAGCTGTAGATCTTACACCACTATCGCCTCGCTCAATTTCTTGCATAATAAGACCATAGGAAATTTGATCAAGTCCAGCACCACCGTATTCTTCAGGGATGTAAGGACCAAAGGCGCCTATTTCAGACAGTCCTTTTATAATAGATTTTGGAAACTTAGCCTGTTGTGCAGCTTCTTCTATAATAGGACTTACATCTCGTTTTACCCAATCACGAGCAGATTGCCTAATCAACTTGTGTTCTTCGGTAAGGAGATCGTCTATATTATAATAATCAGGCGATTCGAATAAGTCTTGAGCCATGTTGTTGTTTTTATACAAATTTAGATAAACTAAAACGTTTGAACAATCTGTTTAGGTTGCTTTTTAGAATTTTAAATACGATTGTTTGTTAATGATTATTTTAAAACAAGTTATTCTGCTTTCTTGCTAAATATCAATAAAATATATTCTTCAAATTACTCATTTTGAATAACATACTGCTGAATAGAAAGAGATAGATGCCATTTGGTTGAATGTCTTACAGTTCAAATTTGAATATTGATAACTTAAAATATTTAAGATTTTATTAATTTTGAATAAACTAAAATCAGTCTTATGAAAAGAGCATTCATTTATTTAGGTTTTGTTGTGTTTACAATGTTATCTTGTAAATCCACAAAATATAATTCAGACTACAACCACAATATAGATTTCAGCGAATATAAAACCTTTGGGTTTTCAGATTTATCACAAAAATTACCCGTAGATGATATTGTAAAATCAAGAATCTTTGATGCTATTGAAAAAAACCTAACGGCCAAAGGTTTTCAAAAGTCCGACCAACCGGATTTGCTTGTAGATTTAGGACTTCAACTGGAAAAAAAGAAGAACTACTCCAATAGTCATGTAAATCTTAGAGGATATTTTGGTAAAAAGAGACGATTAAGCGTTGGTGTAGGTAAAAATTTCGCTAACGACAGAGAATATACTGTTGGTACTTTAGTTTTAGATCTAGTAGATGCCAAAAGCTCGGACGAAACCCTAGTTTGGAAAGGAGATATTGAAGGTGTTGTAAAACCTGAATCTTCAAGCCAGCAAAATATTACAGCTGCAATAAACCAACTACTAGCTAGTTTTCCGCCAAATTAAATTTCTTCAGGAGCCATTTCAATCTCTAGACCTTCAAGATCTGGAGTTATAGGTATTTGGCATCCTAGACGGCTATTATCTTTTACATAAAAGGCTTCTGCAAGCATGGCTTCTTCACTCATTTCCATTTCCGGAAGAGGTGTGTCTGACAATATATAACATTGGCATGAGGCACACATAGCCATACCTCCACAAATGCCAATTGTGCCTTCAGGAACAAGTTCATGAAGTCGAACAACTTCCATGAGATTTAAACCCATATCGGTTGGAGCAGTTACCTTATGCTTCTGCCCATTACGGTCTGTTACGTGAATATTTATGTCTAAACTCATTAATCAATAGCTTTTACAACTGCTTTTGGTGCCTCTTTTTTACTGCCATCAAAACCAGTAACGCCACCAACCGTCGTGTACTTCATAACATATCTTTTGTCCGGATGTATACGTTGGTAAGCGCTTTGACACATTAAGGTAGCTTCATGAAATCCGCAAAGAATTAATTTTAGTTTACCTGGATACGTATTTACATCTCCAATAGCATAGATGCCGGGAATGTTAGTTTGATAATCCAGAGCGTTATCGACCTTTATGGCATTTTTTTCTATTTCTAGACCCCAGTTGGCAATAGGTCCGAGCTTTGGTGTTAGGCCAAACAAAGGAATGAAATAATCTGTTTCCAAAGAAAAATCTTCCTCTGGATTGTTGTTTTTTCTTATAAGCACGGAATCTAACTTACCATTACCATTTACATCCACAATTTCTGCCGGTGTAACGAGTTTTATTTTACCCAAATCTTTCAGTTCTTTCACTTTGTCTACAGATTCTAAGGCGCCTCTAAACTCATTTCTTCTATGAACAAGCGTAACATTGGAAGCTATATCTGCTAAGAAAATACTCCAATCTAACGCAGAGTCTCCACCACCTGCAATTACAACGTCTTTATCGCGATAATCTTCAGGGTTTCTAATCATGTAAGCAACCCCTTTATCCTCAAATTTTGAAATATTTTTTAAAGGCGGTTTTCTTGGCTCGAAACTTCCTAAACCTCCAGCAATGGCAATAACTTTAGCGTGATGCTTTGTGCCTAAATTTGTTGTAACTATAAACGATCCATCTTCGAGCTTTTCTATATCCTCTGCACGCTCTCCTAAGGTAAAACCAGGTTCGAAGGGTTTGATTTGCTCCATTAAATTATCCACTAAATCTCCGGCTAAAACCTCTGGGAACGCAGGGATAT
>CAZGDG010000148.1:0-3652 GCA_964524415.1 uncultured Flavobacteriaceae bacterium | reverse complement strand
CCGGCTCTACCACCTTCGGAAATAGTATTGAAAACATTTTTGATGCCACCACCTAAAATCCAGTTTTCATCGGTTAGGTTAGGACCAATTCCGCCGCCGCCATCAGCCATATGGCAAACGACGCAGTTGGCTTCAAAAATCTTTTTACCTGCATTTAAATCTGCAGCATCTGTTAAAACTTCAACTGTATTTACATCCACAAGATTTTTAGCGGTTTTTTTGTATTCTTCAATAGCACGCTGTGCCTCTGCATATTCAATTTCATATTCTACAAATTGATCATCGGCTCCGAGGACATGATAGCGTACCATGTAAATAACACCAAAGATGATAGTAGCATAGAAACCATACAACCACCATGGAGGTAAGTTGTTGTCTAGCTCTTTTATGCCGTCGTAATTGTGGTCTAAAATAATTTCGCCTTCCTCTTCAATAGGTTTACCACCTACCAGTTTTTTGTATAGGGCTTTGATTTTGTTTAATAATGGAAATTCAGTTTGTTTGGCGAGATAGCGTTCTTTTGCCTCTTCATCCAAACTTTGGAACAGGATATTATCCATAGAGCTTACGATACCTTCTATAGCCACAAGAATTAAAAAAACTAAGACAAGAAACAGTAAGACTACGGGTTGCATAAATGCAGGTTGTTCTCCTGAATCTATGAAGTATTCAACTAAGCCTGCGATAGCAAAGAATATAACAGGCACTCTTATATATGATGGAATTAACTTTCTCATGATAGTGTGTCGTTTTGTTGGTTTTCTAATGGTATTTGGCTCACTTTATTGATATAGTCTTTTTTCGCAGTAATTACCCAGTAGAAGAGAACTACGAAGAAGATGAAAAATATGAGCAAGGAGATTATAGGGTATATTTCTATCCCAGTTATACTCTCCATATGATGTTTTACAAATTTTAGCATGGCGATTTAGTTTTGAGCGGTTATATTTTCGTCATCCTTCACTTTAATGTCTGTACCCAGTCGTTGCAGGTAAGCAATAATTGCAACGATTTCTCGGTTACGCATTTCAACAAAATCTTCACCACCAGCTGCTTTATCGGCTTCATAGGAAGCAACAAAGTCAGGATCGCTATATAGATTTTTCTCTATCTGTGTACCTTGCTCAAGCATTGAGGCTTGGGCATTGGCTATGTCTTCTTCTGTGTATGGCACGCCAAGCTTAATCATAGTCTCCATTTTCTTTTCGGTCATGGACTTATCAAGTTCCGCACCTTTTCCAACAATGAGCCATTTGTATGACGGCATAATGGACCCACTAGAGGTACTTTGAGGATCATACATATGATTAAAGTGCCAGTTATCAGAATATTTACCTCCAATACGATGCAAGTCTGGTCCTGTACGCTTGCTGCCCCATAAGAATGGATGGTCATAGACATACTCTCCAGCTTTGGAGTATTGCTTGTCCGAAGTCCAGTCGTAACGTTCAACCTCACTTCTAAATGGCCTTATCATTTGTGAATGACAGCCTACACAGCCTTCTCGGATATAAATGTCACGACCTTCAAGTTCTAATGGTGTATAGGGTTTTACGCTGCTTATGGTAGGGATATTAGACTCAACAACCAAGGTTGGTATAATTTGAACAATTCCACCTATCAATATGGCAATCGTTGCATATATGGTTAACAATACTGGTTTTCTCTCCAACCATGTGTGCCATCCTTCACCGGCAACCCGTGATTTAGAAACACGTTTAAGTGCAGGTGCCTCGGCGAGCTCATCGGTTACTTTAGAATCGGACTTAACAATTGTCATTATGACGTTGTACACGAGCACAAGCATACCTGTAATGTACAAGGTACCTCCAATAGCACGCATCCAATACATAGGTATGATTTCAGTTACGGTTTCTAGGAAGTTACCGTAAACTAAAGTACCGTCTGGGTTAAACTGCTTCCACATACTAGCTTGGGTGAATCCAGCAACGTACATAGGTAGTGCATATAAGATTATACCTAGTGTTCCTACCCAGAAATGCAGATTTGCAAGACCTACGGAATGTAATTTGGTTTTAAATAAGCGAGGTATTAGCCAATAGATCATACCAAAGGCCAAGAATCCGTTCCAAGCTAAAGCGCCTACGTGAACGTGGGCAATAATCCAATCGGTAAAGTGGGCAATGGCATTTACATTTTTCAGTGATAACATTGGGCCTTCAAAAGTTGCCATACCGTAACCTGTAATGGCTACAACCATGAACTTTAGAACTGGGTCTGTTCTCACTTTATCCCAAGCTCCACGAAGGGTTAACAAACCGTTTATCATACCACCCCAAGAAGGTGCAATTAGCATTACCGAGAATGCAACGCCTAAGTGCTGGGCCCATTCTGGTAAGGCTGTATATAGTAAGTGGTGAGGTCCTGCCCAGATGTAAATAAATATGAGCGACCAAAAGTGAACTATAGACAGTCTGTAAGAGTAAACGGGTCTATTGGCCGCTTTAGGCACAAAGTAATACATTAGACCTAGGAATGGTGTGGTTAAAAAGAATGCCACGGCATTATGCCCATACCACCATTGGACTAGGGCATCTTGAACACCAGCATAGACGGAATAACTCTTAAGTCCGCTTACCGGAAGTTCCAAGCTGTTAAAAATATGGAGCACAGCAACGGTTACAAACGTGGCGATATAGAACCAAATAGCAACATACAAATGGCGCTGGCGACGCTTAAGAATTGTACCTATCATATTAACGCCAAATGCGACCCAAATCAATGCGATTGCAATATCAAATGGCCATTCCAATTCGGCATATTCCTTTGAGGTTGTATATCCTAGAGGAAGCGTAAGCGCTGCACCTACAATAATTAATTGCCAGCCCCAAAAATTCAGATTACTTAAAAAATCACTGAACATTCTTGCTTTGAGCAAACGCTGAAGTGAATAGTATACACCTGCAAAAATAGCATTACCAACAAAGGCGAAAATGACTGCGTTTGTGTGAAGTGGTCTAAGACGACCAAAACTCAGCCAGGATATTCCATCCGTTACATTGGGGAACAAAAACATGTACGCTAGCAGTAAGCCAACGAGCATCCCAACCACTCCCCATAGTATAGTGGCATAGAGGAATTTTTTTACGATTTTATTATCGTAGTAAAATTGTTGCATTTCCATATTAAAAAAATTAGTCAGTTTTTGATTTTATCGATTGTTTAGTTTTATCCTTTACGAGTTCGTCTTCAAAAAGAACGCGCACCGATGGTGTGTAGCTATCATCGTACTGACCAGACTTTACGGCTAGTAAAAAAACGATAAAAAAGCCTATACCAACGATAACACTTACCGTTAAAACAATATATATAACGCTCATACCTAATTGAAGTTATGGTTCAAAAATACTCTTGTGTTTATACCTAAAACATGACATTTGTCATATCACTTTATTTATTTTAATCGTTGGCCCAAAATATTGGTGCAAACGGTTGTAAAAATTACAATGCTAATTGAGCTTAAAGGCATTAGGATAGCCGCTATTACAGGAGCTAATTGTCCCGTAACCGCAAAATAGAGCCCTACAACATTATATATAAACGAAAGCACGAAGCTCCATTTGATGATCTTAATGGCGGTTTTTGAAGCACCTATGTACTTATTCAAATATTTGAGTTTAGACGCATCAAG
>CAZGDG010000147.1:0-3703 GCA_964524415.1 uncultured Flavobacteriaceae bacterium | reverse complement strand
CTACCGAATGTTGGGAAACAGCCACGTTCAATAATGCTACCTGTTCTTGGGACGTCGTTGACAATGGATCTGGCATCACCTATTACGCAGACTCAGACAATGATGGCTTTGGTGATCCTAATAATTCAATTATTGACTGCACGCAACCAGCAGGCTATGTGTTAGACAATTCAGATTGTGATGACACTAATAATGCTATACATCCTGGTGCAATTGAAATTCCGGATAATGGCATTGATGAAGATTGTGATGGTGAAGATGAAAATACTCTAACTACGGCAGAGGTTACAGAAAGATATCTTTCTATAAAACCGAATCCATTTAGAACATCTATTACCATAACAGTACCTCTTAGCCTTAATGGAACCGCTCTAGAAATTAATATAGTTGACATGAATGGTAGAGTAGTTTATAAAAGAATAAAAGCTGCTGTAGATGGCCAACTAACTTTAAATGAACTAGATCGATTAGAAGAAGCTCCTTACTTTATCAAAATCTCTAATCGAGATAATGGAATTATAGTGACTAGAAAATTGATTAAACATTAATTAATTCTTAATTAGATGAGCTTAAAAAAGCCGAACTAAAGAGTTCGGCTTTTTTATAATTCACTATTAATCAAGGAGGTAATACAAGTTAACTTCTATTAAAAACTAAAATTTTTATTAATTCCAAATATTTGATTTTCAATATTTTAATATATAATATATGCATTTCATCGATTTTTTTTGCATTTCGTGGAATATTAAAGTAGATTTGAGCCTTATTTAGTCCCAAACTAAATTTAACCGCTTATGAAAACTACTACTCGAATCTTAAAAAGAGTTATTCTTTTTTCGATAGCATTTATATTTTCGAATGGAGTTGCCAGCCAGACTTGTGGCACCACTGTCAATTCATTCCCCTACAGTCAAAATTTTGAAACCGCCTCTATGAATGGTTGGACCCAAGACAATGGGGACGACCTAGATTGGCTACGTGATTCTGGGGGAACACCATCTAACAATACAGGTCCTAGCACAGGTGATGGAGACACGTGGTACATGTATGTTGAATCCTCAGGTAATGGTACCGGTTACCCAAATATGGTAGCCAATTTTGAAAGCCCGTGCTTCGATATTACTTCAGAAACGGCAGCTTTCTTTAATTATAGTTATCATTTGTATGGGGCTAGTATGGGTACTTTAAATGTTGACATAAGTACAGATAATGGAAACACTTATCCTACAACGCTCAGAACATATTCTGGGAATTTAGGAAATACATGGTATACTGATTCGATAGATTTATCAGCTTACATCGGACAAACTATAAAACTCAGATTTAATGCCACCACAGGGAATAATTGGCAAAGCGATTTTGCGATTGACAATATCAGTTTTACAACAAACCCTTACTGCTTTGCAGCTGCAACCAACGATAGTTTTGAGTGGATAGGCAATGTTACACTTGGTACAATAAACAATACTTCTGGTGCAGGAACAAGTTCTACCGGATATTCTGATTTTACGGCTCAATCCACTGACTTAACCCAAGGAACGAGCGAACCAATTTCCATAACGCCTGTATGGGCTGGTACTCAATTTAATGAAGCTTTTGCTGTTTATATAGATTTCAATCAAGATTTAGACTTTGACGACACAGGAGAACTGGTATTTACCGCTGGGCCAGACCAAGTAACACCACAAACTGGAAATATTGCTATTCCATTAACAGCAACCCTTGGCTCGACAAGAATGCGAGTTATTATGGACGATATTAATCCTGTTTCTGGTCCTTGTGATAATCCAAATTTTGGGGAAGTAGAAGATTATACCGTTAATATTATACCCGGATCACCCCTTGCCGAAATCAATGTCACAGGAAACAGCAATGACATTGTAACTGGTGACTCCACACCAAGCTTCACTGATGGTACTGATTTTGGTAACGTGGCTATAGCCGGAGGCACTAATGCCAACAGTTTTACAATAGAGAATCTGGGTGGTGTAAATTCTTTAAACCTCACAGGACCTTCACCATATGTTTCGATTGGTGGAGCTCACGCCGGAGATTTTACAGTGACTATTATTCCTAATAATACTATAACGGCAGGCTCTTCAACAGCATTTGCTATTACATTCGACCCTAGTGCTGCTGGTCTAAGAACGGCCACTGTATCTATTGCCAATGACGATGCTGATGAAAATCCATATACGTTTTCTATTCAAGGAACAGGATTTGTGCCTCCACCATGTGGTTCTTATGCATCCTATACAGCAGATTTTGAAAGCGGAACCGATGGTTGGGTGCTGAGTGGCTCAGATGCAACGCGCCTCAACAACAGTTCTAGGGCTTATGAAAACAACCACAGTATTAGGCTAAGAAATACCGGTGCCATGACTCTTACCGGACTCACCTTTACTGGATACGAAAAAGTCGACTTTGAATTTTTCTTTTACTCTGAAGGTATGGAATTAAATGAAAGCTTTATTGTAGAGTACAGAGAAAATTCGAGTTCGACGTGGCAAACTGTAGCTACGTACAATTCTAACGGAAATGCATACAGTTCTAATGACGGTGATTTTATCAATAATAACTATCATGCTAGGATAGCTATTTTAACAAATACAGACTTTACCTTTCCAGGTGCATCTACGGTAGAATTAAGAATCACTAATCAGGGATCGGATAATTCTGATATGATTTATATAGATAAAATAACTATTTCAGGAACAACGTACTGTGTTCCTACCCTAGCTCCAGGAGGTATTAACTCTGGGCTCACACTCTGGTTAAAGGCTGATGAAGTCACCGGATCAACGGTCCAAGCAGACGATAGTGATGTAAATTCTTGGGTAGATAATGGCCAAGGACATAATGCCAAGGTATCTGACCCTGCTAGTTCGGTAATAGGTAAACCTAGGTTTAAGAACAATCTAAATGATAACGTCAATTTTAATCCAGTAATTGCATTTGATAACGACCCATTTACAGCACCAAAAAGCTTTACCTATTTAGAAAGCAACAGACATGCCTTACATGGTACAGGAGGGTTTAACACTCAAGAACTTTATGTTGTTGTTGTGCCCGACATTACAGTTAATAGTTCATTATTTCCTCCTATGGATTTATTTTGTGCGCAAAACGATAGCACTAACGTATGGGATGAAGATGTTACGGGATATGGATTTGGAGATTACTCGGCGCGTTTTGTTGATGAAATGGTCGCCTATGCCAATGGAACTAATCCTACACCTACGCCAACTGATGTAAACTTAAGAGGGTACGGTATTGCCGAAACTGGAGCCACGGTATATGATTCAAATAGTGTTTTGGTATTAAGTGCCCGTAATACCACTGCCGGCACGTCTCAAGAACTCTATATGAATGGTAATAATATTGGAATTACAGAGGTAGGTGTTCCTCAATTCTTTAACTCTACCAACCGACGTTTCTGGCTAGGACGCAGCCAAGCTTTTGCTGGCAGTTTCAACGGGCGCATTGCAGAAGTTATTAGTTATAACGCAAGAGTAGATGATATTGCGGAACGACCAAAGATAGAAAGTTACCTAGCTGTAAAGTACGGAATTACACAAGGTGTTAACGGCATTTCACAAGATTATGTAGATAGTGATGGCACGGTAATCTGGGACCAATCTTCAAACGTTGGTTATAATTATGATATTGCCGGAATAGGTAGGGATGATGCCTCAACCTTAGA
>CAZGDG010000146.1:0-3715 GCA_964524415.1 uncultured Flavobacteriaceae bacterium | reverse complement strand
TGTAAATGACTGTCGTTCATTATGATTTAAAACAAAATACAAAATTAACAAATTTTTAAAGAAATGTTGGATTTCCAACGCCAAAAATAGTTAGGTTCTTTTTATTAATCCAAGCTAATTTATATAAAACATTTAAATAAAAACCTAATCGTACAAAATTGATTTTGAGACAATTATTAGACAATTGTTAATAGTGGCCTTTTTGACATATTTGTAACCAAAGTCACTTAAAAGACATTATATTCTTTATAGTTTTGGGTAAAATTTCATGTTATGGATACCGAAATTCTTGCCCGTATTCAATTTGCCTTTACAGTTGCTTTTCATTATATCTATCCACCTTTAAGTATTGGACTTGGATTACTAATGGTCATTTTTGAAGGTCTATACTTAAAAACCAAACAAAAGCACTACGAGGTCTTAACACGTTTTTGGCTTAAGCTATTTGCCATAACATTTGGTATAGGCGTAGCCACAGGAATCATTATGGAATTTGAATTTGGCACCAATTGGTCTGTATATTCCAAATATGTCGGCGATATATTTGGCAGTGCCTTAGCTGCGGAGGGTTTATTCGCTTTTGGCTTAGAAAGTACTTTTTTAGGTATACTCATTTTTGGATGGAACAGAGTGTCGCCAAGAGTGCATTTTATTTCTACAATAGGTGTATTTTTTGGCTCCATGTTTTCTGCTGTTTGGATTGTAGTGGCCAATAGCTGGCAACAGACTCCTGCAGGGTATCATATTGTAGGAGAAGGTTTAAACGCTCGTGCAGAAGTCACCGATTTTTGGGCCATGGTCTTTAACCCTTCCAGTGTAGACAGAATTATACATGTTTGGCAAGGCGCTTTTCTTGCTGGTGCATTTTTAGTTCTTAGTGTACATGCCTATTATTTAATAAAAGGCAGGTATGTGGAATTATCTAAAAAAGCCTTTAAAATTGCGCTAGGTGTTGCTACTCTTATATCTTTAACACAATTACTTTCAGGACACAGCTCCGCTGATGGTGTAGCGGTAAATCAGCCGGCCAAATTAGCTGCTATGGAAGGCCACTACGAAGCATCAGCTCCTGCAGACTTGTATGTGCTTGGTTGGGTAGATAATGAGACTGAAGAAGTAACTGGAATTAAAGTACCCAATGGCTTGTCTTTCCTTGTTCATCAGGACTTTGAAACTCCCATAACCGGACTGAATGCATTTCCAAAAGAAGACCAGCCCTCTCAAGTTAATGCCGTGTTTCAGTTTTACCACATTATGGTAGCGATTGGTATGTTTTTGATAGCGCTCACCTTATATGCCAGCTTTTTGTGGTGGCGCGGTAAGCTGTTTGAAAAAAAATGGCTGCTAAGAATATTTATGTTTTCAGTTTTACTCCCTCAAATAGCTAATCAAGCAGGTTGGTTTGCTGCAGAGATGGGAAGACAGCCCTGGGTGGTTTATGGACATTTAAGAACAAGCGAAGCCTTTTCTCAGGAAGTAAGTTCTAATCAAATCCTGTTTTCTTTAATCTTGTTCTTTGTCGTGTATAGTGTACTCTTTTTATTGTTCCTGTATTCTATGCATAAAAAGATTAAAGCAGGACCGTATGAAGAAGCACAAAAAGAATTACAACTAGCATAATATTAAATAACTATGGAAACGTTTTTAGGTATAGATTATCCCACACTTTGGTTTTTAGTCGTTGGTTTGTTATTCTCAGGTTATGCGATATTAGAAGGTTTTGATTACGGTGCCGGCGCCTGGCACATCTTTTTTAGAAAAGATTTAAGCAGAAGAATAGCTATTAATGCCATTGGTCCTTTGTGGGATGCCAATCAAGTGTGGCTTATCATTGGCGGTGGTGCTTTATTTGCCGGATTCCCTGTGATGTATGCTACAATGCTGTCGGCTATGTACATCCCGTTTATGCTGTTTCTAGTGGTACTTGTGCTACGCTCTGCGGCTATAAAGTTTAGGAGTGCCGAACCCATGAAATGGTGGAGAAAGACTTGGGATATCATTTACTTTGGCTCTAATGTATTAATTTCATTTTTGTTGGGTGTAGTGCTTGGCAACGTCCTATTAGGTTTTGAAATTGGCGAAAATCACATATACAAAGGCGGTATATTTCTGTCGTTTTTAAGTCCTTATGCTATTATGGTTGGACTTACAACACTTGGACTCTTTATGACACAAGGCGCTATTTTTTTATTGCTAAAAACGGAAGGGCGTCTACATACACGTTTGACCTTTTTGCTTAAAAGAGCTATGATTTTCTTTATCATAAGTTTTGCGATTACGTCGCTTTACACCCTTACCTTTTTACAAGGTGTAACGGATAAGTTCAAAGAATATCCTGTGTTTTTCATTTTACCGGTGCTCGCGTTTCTTGCCGTTGCAAATGTCCCCAGGTTGGTTTCTAAAAAGAATTATGCTTTGGCGTTAATTTTTTCTTCCTTAACCATGGCTTTCTTGTTAATGCTTGTTGCTTTTCAGCTGTATCCTGTATTGCTGCCTTCTACATTAAGTCCTGAATATAGTGTTACCATTTACAACGCTGCTTCCTCTCAGAAATCTTTGGGCATTATGCTAACAATTGTCCTTATTGGCGCACCGCTTTTAGCTTTGTATTTCTTATTTTTATACAAAACCTTTTATGGGAAAGTTAAACTGGACGATACGAGTTATTAGCCATAAAGCCTTAACTTTATAGATAAAAAATACCATTTTTAGAGCACTGTTGATTATAGCAGGTGTTATGAATGCCCAATACTTAAATGCTATGCAATAGTATAACGAGCCCAATACGTGGGAAGTTTCTGATGGAAAACTAGAAGTGTTTGTTAGACCTCAATCGGATTATTGGAGAGAAACTTACTATGGGGCTTTACAGTGGATGATGGCCCTTTTTACTACACAACAAAAGGTGGTGAGTTTGAAATTACTTTGAAAATTACAAGAAACTATACGTCTCGCTATGACCAAATGGGATTAATGCTTCGCTTAGACGAAAAGCACTGAATAAAAACAGGCATAGAATACGTTGATGGTGAACAAAATTTAGCACTGTAGTAACTAATGACAAAAGCAACTGGAACGTTATTAAATTATCCAAACAACCAAAATCTGTTTGGATAAAAGCTGTCCGAAGATTAGATGCGGTTGACATTTCTTACTCTTTAGACGGCGAGTCTTTCAGCATGAGTAATTTGGTCTACTTGAAAAGCCATGTTCCCGTAATGGTTGGCATGATGGCCGCAAGTCCTGATGGCAATGGCTTTAAAGCCGTGTTTGAAGATTTTGAAATTAAACACCTTCCTGACTTAAAACGAAAACAATGGTTAGAAAACAATAAAGACTAGCATTTACGGTAACATCTAAGACAAAACAGTTAAAAATTTAGACTTAAAAAAGAATTGCCAAAATAAAATTCTAGGGGTTAGAATTCTATTTCGGCAATCTGTTGGTTGGTTGGGTTTTGGCTATTTACTTATCAATAATTTTTTACTGTTTGAAGAAGATTTGCCTTCAACATGAAGAAAATAAATTCCTGTTTCAAATCCTTCTAAGTTTAAAGTCGCTTCGTTTTCAGCAATTTGTTCTAAGAGTTTACGACCATTGATGTCAAAAATGGATACGCTGACACGTTCTTGAGTGATTACCGTAACTCTATCTGATGCTGGATTGGGATAAAAACTAAAATCTAGTGGTTGCAAATGGTCTTCAACTGAAAGCG
>CAZGDG010000145.1:0-3784 GCA_964524415.1 uncultured Flavobacteriaceae bacterium | reverse complement strand
AACTTGGCAAATAATATGCGTTTAAGATATTTCACTACCCTAATTTTAGTTACAACCATTTTTTTGAGTTGTAAAAATGAAAACAAAACAGAGTCAATCAATAATGAATTAAAAGTTAATTCAGTACAGCAGAAAATGAAAAAGAAAGAAGTCGTCTATCAGGTCTTTACACGTCTATTTGGAAATACCAATACTACCAACAAACCTTGGGGGACATTAGAGGAAAATGGCGTTGGTAAGTTCAATGACTTTACAGATAAAGCGCTCGCGGAAATCAAAGATTTAGGAGTGACGCATATTTGGTATACAGGAGTTCCGCATCATGATGTCATCACAGATTACACGGCATTTGGTATTTCTAATGACGACCCAGATGTGGTGAAAGGCAGGGCTGGCTCACCTTATGCCGTAAAGGATTATTACAATGTGAATCCAGATTTGGCCGAAGATGTAGATAATAGACTTCAAGAGTTTGAAGCCTTGATAGAGCGTTCGCACAACGCAGGTTTAAAAGTGTTAATTGATATTGTACCAAACCACGTGGCTCGTAATTACCAAAGCTTAACGAATCCGGAAGGGACCTCAGATTTTGGGGCTAATGACGATACTTCAGTCACCTATCACGTTAATAATAACTTCTATTATAATCCAGGTGAAGCTTTTATCGTTCCCGAATGGAAGAATGGCTATCAACCTCTAGGCGGAGAAAATCATCCTCTAGCAGATGGGAAATTTGAAGAAAACCCAGCGAAATGGACAGGCAACGGCTCTCGAGCCTCACAGCCTGATATGAATGATTGGTACGAAACCGTAAAGGTGAATTATGGTGTAAGACCAGATGGCACTAAAGACTTTGACGAGTTACCAGAAGGTTTCGATAACAAAGATTATAAAGCACATTTTGAGTTTTGGAAAGATAAGGTCGTTCCAGATTCATGGGTAAAGTTCAAAGATATTGCCTTGTACTGGACGGCAAAAGGTGTTGACGGTTTCCGATTCGATATGGCCGAAATGGTGCCTGTTGAGTTTTGGAGCTACATGAATTCCAACATAAAAATGGCCAATCCAGATGCCTTTTTACTAGCCGAGGTTTATAACCCTAGTTTGTACAGAGATTATATTAAAAAAGGTAAAATGGATTACCTCTACGATAAAGTACAGCTTTATGATACGCTTAAACATGTGATGCAAGGCCATGGTAAAACCGATAATATTCCACCAATTCAGGATGACCTCATGGACATTGAGCACCACATGTTACACTTTTTAGAAAATCATGACGAGCAACGGATTGCGAGTCCAGATTTTGCTGGCGATGCCTTAAAGGGTAAACCAGCTATGGTGGTGTCTGCAACGATAAGCACCTCACCAACCATGGTGTATTTTGGTCAGGAGTTTGGTGAAAAAGCCGAAGAAGATTTGGGCTTTGGCGACCCAACACGTACGTCTATTTTCGATTATGGTAGCGTGCCAAGTGTATTACGTTGGGTCAACAACAAACAATTTGATGGTGGCCAATCTACAGCTGAAGAACTAGCGTTAAGAGACTTTTACAAGCGCTTGCTCAATTTTACGATTAACAGTTCGGCTTTAATGGGGAACTATCAGGATATTCATCTATACAACCAACAAAACACTGAATGGTACAATGACAAAGTGTTGAGTTTTGTGCGTTGGTCTGAAGATGAACAACTTATTATTGTTTCAAACTTTAATGCAGATAATACCTATGGATTTGAACTACAATTGCCTGAGGATTTGGTTGGAAAATTAGGACTGAGCGATGGTGAATATGAAGTTAAAGACCAGCTCTATGGCAATTATACGTCTGTTTTAAAAGTTGAAAATGGAAAGGCTGAGGTACGTATCGACATTAAGCCTTTAGAATCATTTATTCTAAAGATAAAAAACTAACACGATGAGAAAATTATTGGGTATTTGCCTTGTGTTATTTTGCTGTATAAGTTGTGATAACGTTAAAAATGAAGAAAAACAGAGTGTAGAAGAAACCAAGAATAGTATGAGCGTTTATGAGCCCGAGGAGTATGTTAAACTAACCCATCCAGAATGGAGTAAAAGTGCGGCTATTTATCAGCTTAATACTAGGCAGTTTTCAGAAGAAGGCACCTTTAAGGCCGCTCAAGAGCAGTTGCCCAGACTTAAAGACTTAGGAGTAGATATCATTTGGCTCATGCCTATACATGCTATTGGCGAAAAAAACAGAAAAGGCACTTTCGGTAGTCCGTATGCGGTTAAGGATTATTACAGTGTTAATCCAGAGTTTGGAACACTTCAAGATTTAAAGAATTTCGTAAATGCAGCCCACGAGCAAGGGATGTATGTGATTTTAGATTGGGTAGCTAATCATACGGCTTGGGATAATGTTTTGGTAGAGCAGCATCCAGACTGGTATGAGAAGGATTATAAAGGCGATTTTAGGCCTACGCCATGGTGGGACTGGTCCGATATTATTGATTTGGATTACAGTAAACCCGAAGTTAGAAGGTACATGACGGAGGCCTTAAAATATTGGGTAAAGGAAGCCGATATCGATGGTTACAGGTGTGATGTTGCCGGCTTTGTTCCTATTGAATTTTGGAACAACGCACGTAAGGAACTTGATACCTTAAAACCTGTTTTTATGTTGGCTGAATGGGAATCGAGGGATTTACATGCCAAAGCATTTGACATGACTTATGCTTGGAGTTGGAACGAAAAAAT
Source organism: uncultured Flavobacteriaceae bacterium (assembly GCA_964524415.1). GTDB lineage: Bacteria > Bacteroidota > Bacteroidia > Flavobacteriales > Flavobacteriaceae > Winogradskyella. Next base: position 1,063 of record CAZGDG010000145.1, on the reverse strand, counting down.
GCATCAAATCTGTATGGGTAAAGCTGATGTTAATCAACTTTATATTTATTATTCTTGGAACGAAAGTGCCTATCCAGCCAATAGTATGCGTATGACCTTTGTTAGCAACCATGATAAAAACGCTTGGGAAGGCACCATGTACGAACAGTTTGGTGAGGGTCTTGAAGCTGCTATAGCTTTATCAGTCGTTGGTGAGGGCATGCCATTAATTTATAATGGACAAGAAGCTGGCAACACCAAGCGTTTGGCATTTTTTGAAAAGGACGCGATACAATGGAAAGAAGATGCTATTGGAAAGCTCTATAGAGATTTGTTCGCCCTAATGAAATCAAATACGTCTTTATGGCACGCTAAATGGGGCAGTAGAATGATTAAAGTACCCAATAATGATGAAACTAATGTATTTAGTTTTGTGAGAGCTAATGAAAAGGATAAGGTCTTTGCGGTTTTCAATTTTTCACCCGAGCCCAAAGAGGTAGTTTTTAAAGAACAACTTCATTTTGGTAAGTACAGCCAATTTAAAGATGGCAGCAGCATTACCTTCAATGAGAATTCTAGTATTAGTCTCGAGCCTTGGGACTATGAAATTTATATTAAAGAATAAACAGTTACATAATGAAAAGAATAGCAGCAATAACCTTATTTCTCGTAACATTGAACTGTAAGGAACAACCTAATAAACCGAAGGGTGCTAACAATCCATCAGTTGAAAAGGCACCATTTGTCTGGGAAGGTGCTAACATCTATTTTCTATTAACGGACCGATTTAATAATGGTGATACATCCAATGATGTCAATTTTGATAGAACCAAGGAAACTGGTGTACTACGTGGTTTTGAAGGCGGCGACATCAAAGGAGTGACGCAAAAAGTAAAAGAAGGCTATTTTACAGCCTTGGGTATTAATGCCATTTGGATGACACCTATAGTAGAACAGATTCATGGAGCCACTAATGAAGGTACTGGAAATACCTATGGGTTTCATGGCTATTGGGCAAAGGACTGGACTAGCATTGACCCTAATTACGGAACAGCTGCAGATTTGCACGAGCTCGTAAAAGAAG
>CAZGDG010000144.1:0-3820 GCA_964524415.1 uncultured Flavobacteriaceae bacterium | reverse complement strand
ATATCACCGAAACAAATAATAAATCAAATGATTTTATTTTAAGGTTGAGAATTTATAAGGGAAATCCGAAAAAACAGGAATTAAACATTAATGAGGAGAATGGGTTTTAACCTATAAATCATGATAAGAAAAAATAAAAATTAGTTTGACAGTGCATATATCACTAGAAGCGCTTAAACAGCAAGACTTAGAAAATAATAGAATTAATCACTGCTAATTAAGACCTATGAAAACCTATTTCTATTTAATTTTTGGATTTTTATTCTTCCTATATTCAGGATATGGCTTTAGTCAAAATGTAGAACCTAAAGAGGATGACTCTCATAAGCATGCTGTGGCTTTTGCGTTAAGCCATACCTATATTAGCCAAGGGAAAATTGATGGTAACAGGAAGTGGTTAGCTGCACCGTCCTTAGGTCTTAACTACAACTTTAAACTCAATGAAAAATGGTCCATTGGTATTCATAATGACATCATTATAGAATCTTTTGCTATTAAAGACACCAGTATGGATGAGGACTTATTAGAAATAGAATATCCAATATCTAATTTAATAGTAGGCACCTATAAATTAACATAAGCTTGGGGTGTGGCCATAGGCGGAGGTATTGAATGGGAAAGAATCGAAAATTTTGGGGTAATCCGTATTGGAACTGACTATGGATTAGAACTTAATGAAAAAAGATTGGAAATTGTATTCGCCATTAATTACGACGCCCTCATTGATGCTTATGACAGTATTAATTTTGGCTTAGGAATCAATAAATTTTTTAAGTAATTTTCCAAAAATAATTTGGTTATGAGAGCCCTGATAATGATGTTTATTTCAATCCTAGTTTTTAGTTGCAAAAATGAAAAGCAAAATACGACTGGACAAGAAAAAGTAGAGTCAAAAACAGATTGCCATCCTGCTGGAGGTCGATCTCAAGTTCTATTAAACTCTAGTAAGCGTTTAAGCTCAGATTCTCTTTCAACTCCAATGCATAACCCTATCGAAGATAATGAAAACTTAGCCCGAGTCATTGTAGATGATATCCCTGAAGGTATGGTTAGAATCCCAGGTGGTGAATTTATGATGGGAGCCATTGGAAACCTCACCTTACCTAGGGAATACCCTCGGCATCCAGTTAAGGTAAGTGATTTTTACATGGATGTCCATGAGGTAACCAACAAAGAATTTCGAGCCTTCGTAGAGGCTACTGGGTATGTCACTGTGGCTGAACGACCCATTGACTGGGAGGAATTAAAAAAGCAAGTGCCTCCGGGCACACCTAAACCTCCTGAAGAATCCCTCAGGCCAGGATCACTAGTATTCAAAGCCCAACCCAATGTTACCGACTTATCCAATTATTTTCAATGGTGGGAATGGACCACCTATGCCGATTGGAAACATCCCAGCGGTCCTAACAGTTCCATTGCAGGTAAAGATAACCACCCAGTAGTTCACATAGCCTACGAGGATGCTAAAGCCTATGCCAAATGGGCTGGCAAACGACTCCCTACCGAAGCCGAATGGGAATATGCCGCTACAGGAGGCGCAAAGGATGTTATTTACCCTTGGGGAAATAAGGATGTCAATGAAGCACCTTACGAATGTAATTTTTATCAAGGACGGTTTCCTTCTACCAATACAGCAGCGGATGGTTATGAAACCACGGCGCCTGTTGGTAGTTTTAAACCCAATGGTTTTGGCCTGTACGATATGGGTGGAAATGTATGGGAAATAACCGCTGACTGGTTTGATGAAAATTATTACAGGTCCCTGCCACAAAATTCAATAGTAAACAACCCTAAAGGTTCAAGCAAAAGTAATTATGGGGGTAACCCGTATGCAACACATACCGTGATAAAAGGTGGATCGTTTCTATGTAATGATAGCTACTGCGCAAGCTACCGGGTCTCGGCCAAAATGCCCTTGGAAATGGACTCTGCTATGAACCATGTAGGTTTTAGGTGTGTTGCTGATATTTCAGAAAACTAACCATATTATTATGGTTAAAAATCACTAACTTTCTAAGGTATTAAAACTAAACCAATGAAAGTGTTACGATTATTTATTTTCCTGTTGTTTACAGGTACCTTATTTGGCCAAGAACTCGATGATTCACAAAAAACGCGTGCTAATGAAGTTGGTCTTGAAGTATTGGGTCTTATTGATGGTCAAGCTCTTATAACCTATGAAAGATCATTTGGTAAGCATTGGTCGGGCCTAGTGGGGGCTGGACTAAAATCTAAAGAAGGTTTAGTTAATATTTCGGGTATAGATGGCCCAAGCATCCAAACTGGCGATTTGTTTTACACAGGTTTCAAAGTGCTTTTAGAGGGGCGTTACTATCTCAACGAGCATAGTAACGGTCGGGCAACGGGGTTTTACTTTGGCCTGTACACAAAGTTCTCCGATTTTAATTCTGATTTAACTGGTACCTATACCGACAGCGAAGGTGAGCAATTTAATGTTAATTTTGATGCTGGAATCAGTGTAGTTTCTGTAGGATTCATGGTCGGTTATAAGCTTCCTCTAAGTAAGCGCTTTGCCATTGATTTTCTTATTGCTGGACCTGGCGCAGGAAATTATAGATTTAATATTCAAAATAAATCCGACGATTTACCAGATGAATTTTTTGATGATTTGAATGAGGCCTTAGAAAGCATTAGTATTCTTGACCTAATTGATAGTGATTTTGAATTCAATAGAAGCAAACGACGCAGTAATTTTACCGTACCCTCATTTAGATATGCCATAAGCTTAAAATATAATTTTTAATTATAGATGAGACTACTATTTGTTGTCTTTTTTGTTTCAATTAGTGCTGCATCTTTCGCCCAAAATGATACCATTGTTGTAAAAAATGGCAATGTCCTCTACGGGGAAATAAAAAAATTAAGAGCTGGTGTCTTAACCATGGAAACACCATACAGCGATAGTGATTTTTCCATAGATTTTAGTGAAGTGACTCAAATTAAAATTCAGAAGCGCTGTTTTTTAATCTTAAGTGGTGGTCGCAGGCGAACAGGGTATATTAAAAGTAAGTCTCCCAATACATTCACGTTTTCTGACAACAACGGCGCGACGGAGGTTTTTGATATTTCGGAACTGATTGTTTTGGATGAAATATCTGATAGGTTTTGGAAACGTATTAGTGGAAATATAGACCTCAGTTATACGCTTACAAAGGCCAACAGTGCAAGTCAATTGACAGTTGGTGGTGGTCTAGCTTATCGCGGACCTAAATGGGTCTTTAACGCCAGTATTAACTCATTGAACTCCAATCAAGATAATACTGCTGAAATACAAAGGACGAATATTACAAGCGAAATTCAGCGAATTTTACCCCGTAATTGGTACTTACTCGCTAATGTAAGTTTTTTGTCAAATACAGAGCAGGCACTAGATTCACGTTATGGCATTAGACCTGGAGCTGGTCGTTTCCTTGTACTAAACAATAAATTATCGTGGGGGTTAAATGCAGGTTTAAACTTCAATATTGAAAACTTTAGTGATACCACTCCAGACAATCAATCGACAGAACTTTTTATTGGATCTCAGTTAAATATGTTCGACTATAAAGATTGGAGCCTTAATACCAATATTAACGTGTTTCCCAGTTTAAGCGAAAGTGGTCGTTGGCGAATTGATTACAGCCTTGACATCAAATGGGATTTACCCTATGATTTTTATGTGAAAACCTCAGTTCAATTTAATTATGATAATCAAGCTGCTTCCACAGGAAGTGACTTTGACTATAATCTAACCTCTGGATTTGGATGGAGTTTTAATTAGTGCATTTTCAATTTTACTCTATAGGCTTTTTCTTAGAAA
>CAZGDG010000143.1:0-3828 GCA_964524415.1 uncultured Flavobacteriaceae bacterium | reverse complement strand
TAGTCCAAAAGAGCAAATATTTGAAATGCCAACTGGTGGCGCAGCAATTATGCGTTATGGAGAAAACTTATTATATTTAGCCCGTAAAGAACAATGTTTAGCATTAGGAACACAATTACGGACTTTTAAAATTAATAACTATAAAATTTATCGAATTTTCCCTAGTGGCGAAGTTCAATATTTACATCCAAAAGATGGTGTCTTCCCAGAAAAATCAAATCCGGGACGTACTTCTACAAATAGTCGTAGTTTTTCAATTGGTAAAAATCCAGAACCAGCTTCAATCAAATTTAGTGGAAAAACTACGTATGAAAGTTAATTAATTTTTAAGATTAGTTTTGTAGCTAATCTTTTGGCGAGATGGCAGAGTTGGTCGATTGCGTCTGATTTGAAATCAGATGAACCTTTGCGGGTTCCGTGGGTTCGAATCCCACTCTCGCCTTTACCTTACAAATTATTTTGCTTAATTGTGTAAAAATATTGTAAAAACTCTTTTATGGCTAAGATTTACGATTGGTTTGAAGAACGTTTAGAAGTTCAAGCAATTGCTGATGATATTTCAAGCAAATATGTACCACCACATGTAAATATTTTTTACTGTTTTGGTGGTCTTGTACTAACATGTTTCTTAATTCAAGTTGCAACTGGATTTGCAATGACTTTCTATTACCGACCAAGTGTAGTAGATGCATTTGCATCAGTTGAATATATTATGACAAGTGTTAATTTTGGATGGTTAATTCGATCTATTCACCGTTGGTCAGCTAGTATGATGGTACTTATGTTAGTATTACATGTTTTCCGTGTTTATTTAACAGGTGGATTTAAGAAGCCACGTGAATTAACTTGGGTTACAGGTGTAACTTTAGCAGTAGTTACTGTTTCATTTGGTGTAACAGGTTATTCATTACCATGGGATCAAGTTGGATTCTGGGCATGTAAAATTGTAACAGGTGTACCGGCAGCAGTTCCAGTTGTTGGACCACCAATTGTTTTATTATTACGGGGTGGTGAGAGTGTTGGTCAAGCAACCTTAACACGATTCTACAGTGCTCATACTTTTGTTTTACCATTAGCTGCGGCTGTTTTAATGTTAACTCATTTCTTAATGATCCGTAAGCAAGGTATTTCAGGACCATTATAATAGAAAACATTTTATAATTTAAGAAATAAAATAAATATAAACTAATAAATTTTATTATGTCAGTAATTAAGAAACCAGATTTAACTGATCCAAAGTTAAGAGCTAAATTAGCTAAAGGAATGGGCCATAATTATTACGGTGAGGTGCGAACGGAAAGCTAAGATGCAAAATGTGTGATGCGTAGTGATGGGTCGCTCCATCATAAATCTGGAATCGAAGATTTTAATACCAACAACTAACCTGAAGGGGAAACCTGGAGGGGACAGTAGCATGTTGTATAAAAGGGACTGAGAAGATAACTCGAATCTTCAAAAGGGTACCCTGAGGTAAATAACAACGGGATAAAGCTAGACTGCCTGAAGGTCAGGAGTAGGTTGGACCCTAGTAGCCAGATACTATATCGAGGAATCGAGTATGCAAAGAAGTTTACTGGTAAGGTTCACCGTCCATGTAAAAGATTCTCTTCTTTGACCAAGGTTTCTATTGAAACACAAAACTCCGAACGGCCGTCCCTAACTGTTAAGCGCGCACATCTTAGAAACCGTATTGTTCACTAAGGGATGCAAGTCCTATGTGAAAGGAGGGTTCCATTAAGAACCTAGGTAAATCAGCAAATAAATAAGTAAACTTGACCTGAGAGAGGTTAAAAAAAGTGAAACAATTATTAGCAATTCAAAAGCTGAGTCAAAAGAATTCAAAATGGATACACACAGATATTTTCCGAATCCTCAATAAGGAAGAAATCTGGATAGCTGCTTATGAAAATCTGAAAGGTAACAAAGGTGCATTAACACCAGGTAGTACTCCAAAGACTATGGATGGAATGTCTTTGGAAAGATTAAGTAGGTTAAAGGAAAAAGTTAGGACTGAACAATATAAGTTCAAACCCGTCAAACTAACATATATACCATCAAAAGGCAAACGTAGACCATTAGGCCTACCAACCGCAAACGATAAAATTGTCCAAGAAGTCATGAGAATGATTTTAGAAGCAATTTATGAACCGGTATTTTATGAAACTAATTTTGGCTTCAGACGTGGGAAAGGCTGTCATGATGCTTTACAACATGTTGAACAAAAATTCAGATGGGTAGATTATGTAATTGAAGGAGATATTGAACAAGCTTATCCTACAATTGACCACCATAGACTAGTAAAAATTTTAGAAAAACGAATCGATGACCCTCGGTTCATCCGATTAGTTTGGAAATTACTAGGTTGTGGAGTTCTGGATGAAGAACGATTAAAATGGTCAAAAATCGGAGTCCCACAAGGAAGTATTGTATCGCCTATATTGGCAAACATATACTATCACGAGTTAGACGAGCTTGCACAATCCCTAAAAGAAAAATATGAAACTCCAAAAACTGAACGGAAGGGGTTAAAAAGTCCAGCTTATAAAAGTTTGGAACACAAAATCACGAAAATTTCAGACAAAATGCGAAGTCATGAACCACAAAGTGCTGAAAGACGATCATTAAGTAAAGAACTGAAAGCATTACGAAAGGAGCGCTTGAAAACACCTAGTTTGAAAGAGAAAACAATTCGCATTGAATATGTTCGATATGCAGATGATTGGATGATTGGAGTATCAGGAAATAGGAAACTGACAACTCGTATCCAACAAGAAATTAGCCAATTTATGGAAAACTATCTGTTGCAAAAACTTCATCCAATAAAAACGAAAATCACTGATCTTCGGGAGGGAAATGCACACTTCTTAGGATATCTTATTTACTTACCAAGAAATAAGCCTATTTCTAGTTTTCAAGGTAAAGGAGTAAAAACAATTCGAAGAGGTCAACCCCAACTAAGATTTGATTTACCGGTAACTGAAGTGACCAAACGGTACACGGAAAGAGGTTACCTAAAGCAGTTAACAGATCGAATTCGCCCAATTAGTAGAGCATCTTACACAGTATTAGAAGATCATGTCATTGTTAGTCACTATCGGAGTGTATGGCTTGGTCTATGCAACTACTATTCGGGATGTACAAATAGAGGAAGACTACAATATATCCATTATCTATTACATATGTCTTGCGCGATGACATTGGGACACAGACATAGAATGTCATGTTCAAAAGTTTTTCGCAAATATGGCAAGAGGTTAACAGTTAAAATACCACAAACAGATAAAACAGTATCGTTTCCGTACAAAACGAGTTGGAAGAAAGGTGATAGAAGTTGGCTCCTTGGTAGAGAGGTCCCCTTACCGACCTACCGATATGTAAAAAGCTTAATCACAAAATCTTCCCTGCAATTACCATGTTGCATATGTGACTCAGACGTCAGACCCATAGAAATGCATCATGTGAAACATGTCCGCAAAAATGGGTTCCGATATAAAGGATTTCATCAACAGATGGCACTCTTAAATCGGAAACAAGTCCCTTTGTGTAAGGAATGTCACCGCAAGGTACATTCAGGACTTTATGACGGCCCTTCCTTAGAAAGTCTAAGGAAAAAAATGCGAAAGCATTGGGTGTCTAAGAATGATTTACTGGAGAGCCGTATGCAGTGAAAGTTGCACGTACGGTTCGGGAACAGACTGTTGTATTCCTTTTTAAGGATATGGGAGTCGAGTTTCACCCAGCATGGCCAAATGATATTTTATATATCTTCCCAATTACTATGTTAGGTATGTTTGCATGTTGTGTAGGTTTATCTGTATTATCACCAAC
>CAZGDG010000142.1:0-3908 GCA_964524415.1 uncultured Flavobacteriaceae bacterium | reverse complement strand
ATCCAAATTTTGAGGCGATAGCAGCGCATAAAAATGTATATCCCATGAATAAAAAGAACAGGAAAAAAGAGGCGAATAGTCTATGGTCTTTGGTTTGTGGTCTTTGGTCTTTGGTCACTGGTCTTTAGTCCTTAGTCGGGAGTCAAATAAGAATCACGGATTTCGCGTTTCGGTTCACGAATCACTATTCACCATTCACTATTCACGAATCACTACATCACCGCATAACCTTGTAACCTTTTAACCATACAACCCTAACACCCAACACCAAAAACCTAAACTCCATCTTACTTCTAACTTCTTACTTCTAACTTCTAACCTCTCACTACTCACTACTCACCACTCACGACTCACCATTCACTACTCACTACTCACCACTCACTATTCACCATTCACGGTTCACGAATCACAAATCACAACAACCCCAACTCTTAATCGTTTATTAACCTAAAATTTATGCACAAGCCAAATTAATGTCTAAATTTGTTGCTGCTTTGGAATTAAAATCAATGGATAGCCAAAGTATTGGTTGAGCAAGAATTAAATATTTAATTACATGAAAAAATTTTACGTTGTGCTTTTTGGACTACTAATTTCAGGTTTTAGTTATGCACAAATCATTAGTCAATATGTTGAAACCAATTCTGGTACTACCCCAAAAGGAATTGAGATATGGAATAATACTGGGTCGGATATAGTATTTTCTATAAGCAATAATCTCCAGATTTCTCAAGGAACAAATGGTGGAGCTTGTTCTGCACTAGCCGGTACAAATACTACATCAGGAACACTAGTCGAAGGAGAAGTATGGATAATAGGCACATCTGACATAATTTCATATGTTACAACAAATGGCTCAGATGTAAGCGGAACTACTGAATTTAATTTTGGATTTAATGGTGATGATGCACTTGAAGTTCGCCTAGGGGGTACATTGATAGATATGTTTGGTACTTGCGGATCTGATCCAGGTTCTGCATGGTCAGGTTCTAGTGTTTCCACTGTTAATCAAAATATTGAACTTTTAAGTGGTATTACAACGGGGAATACAGGTGGATTTACTGACCCTAGTACAAGATTCTCAACCGTTAGTACAACACCTGCAACTTTACCCGCTGGACTTGCTGGATTTGGAAACGCACCATCGGTACCTTCCTCAAACCCAACAATAGGTTTTGATTCAGCAACAAGCACAGAAAACGAAACCAATAGCACGTTTACAAGTTCTAATATTCCTATTACTGTAAGCAATTATGATGGTAACCAAATTGACATCGATGTCAATGTTACAGGTGGTACCGCTGAGCCTGGTGATTATACGTTTACCTCACCAACATCCTTATCATTTACCGCAAATGGCACACAAAATATTACTATTGACATTAATGATGATGCCGATTTTGATGACGAAACGGTAGAGCTGACCATTACAGAAACAAGTTCTGTAACAGGTTTGGTCATTTCTCAAGCGACACATACAGTTACTATTATTGATGATGAGACACCTCCATTACCTAATATAGTTATAAATGAAATACTGGCTGATCCTACAGGTATAGATGCCAATGGAGATGGAACAGTTGACACTCAACAAGATGAGTTTGTTGAGCTTGTTAATAATGAGATTTTTGCTGTTGATATTACAGGTTATACCTTATCCGATGGGAATGGTGTAAGACATATCTTTGGTAGTGTAATCATACCTGCTGGAGGTTCTGTGGTTGTTTTTGCTGGTGGTATACCAACAGGTATCCAGGGTATTTCCACAATTGCTTCCACCGGATCATTAAGCTTAAATAATACTGGTGATAGCGTTACGCTAGAAGATAATAGCAGTAATGTTGTTGTAAGTTACACCTATGGCTCGGAAGGCAACAACGACCAATCACTAGGTAGAAATGAAGATATATTTGGCAGTTTTGTTCAGCACACAAGTATTCAAACCAATCCTGTTGCAGCTTCACCCGGTCTTTACAATTCGTCTGGATTGCCATTCTCAACCATAACTTGGAAAGGTTCAGTGGATAACGATTGGGCCAACGGTGCGAACTGGAGTAGCGGAAATGTGCCAACAGTGTTGGATGACGTACTCATACTGCAAACTGCTAACCACCCTACAATTAGTGCTTCGACATCAGCAAATACGGTACTTGTAAATCCGGGTGCCGGGTTATTAATAAATTCATCCGCTGTATTTACCTTTAACAGTTTGACCCTACAATCAACCTCGTCAAATTATTCTAGTTTAAAACGAGATAATGGATTTGTAAGTGGAACTACAAGATATAGTCGCTATGTCAATGCCATTGGTTCAGGAGCAACTGAGGGGAACGATTTAATATCGCCGCCTCTTTCAGGTCAAACTTTTGGTGCGTTTGCCGCGGCCAACCCAAATTTAGCTACAGCTTCTGATGGTATCACCAAGGCCTTTGCTCCATTTAATAATGATACTGATACCTATGATAATTATACTACTACTGCAAATGCCTCAACATTAATGTCTGGCCAAGGTGCAGGCTTTAGGGTAGCCACAACAGATGGCAGTAATTTGTTATTTGAAGGACCTCCCGTATCATCTGGTTCTTCTACTGTATCCATTGGAACAGGTGCATTCGGTATTTGGAATTTGATTGGAAATAGGTTTCCTGCCTACATTGATTTGGGAGATTTTCTAGCCGAAAACAACACCTTATTTGACCCTTCATTTGCAGGAGTTTATGGTTATGACGGTGCGGCCGCAGACGGCTGGACAGTATGGGATAGTAATTCAGATCAAGATTTACTTATTGCTCCGGGACAAGGATTCTTTGTGGCGGTTAATGGAACGGGGTCATTTAATTTTACTGCCGCAATGACTCGTATTGGCTCCTCTGATGATTTTATATTGGGAAGATCGGACAATGAAAATACCGTAAAGGCGACTATCAACCTAACAACTAATAATCGCTCTTATGGCACCAACCTTTTCTTTAGAGACATTAACACAAGAGGTCTCGATCCAGGCTACGACACAGGCGCTCACTTTGGCAGTGCTTCAGGAATTTTCACCCATTTGGTTGAGAATAATGACGGTATCGAGTTTATAAACCAATCGCTACCTGTTAATGACCTTAGCGATATTGTGGTTCCGTTAGGAATTAAATCTACAGCCCAAGAGCCTATCACTATTAGCTTGAATACCTCAGAGGCTTTTCCTAACAACATCAATGTTTATCTTGAAGATAACGTAGCAAATACGATGACACTATTAAACTCTGGAGACTATTCTTTGACTCCAGACGAAGATTTAAACGGCACAGGGCGTTTTTTCATTCATTTCTCTGACAGTGCCCTATCCATACCACAATCGGATTTTGACAGCTTACAAATTTTCAGTAATGCTCAAGACCGTACCATTGTGGTTGCAGGACAGCTTAATGAAAACACAACAGCCTCCTTCTTTGACCTGCAAGGACGTTTGGTAAAACAAGTCGCTTTGGATACAAGCCTACGTACCCAAACCATAAGCACTAACGGACTGAGCTCTGGTGTTTATGTGGTACAGCTGAGCAACAGCACCCAAAGCAAAACCGAAAAAGTGATCTTGAATTAAATTAGAGAGACAAGACAAGAGAAACAAGAGAAAAGAGCAGGTCGGAAGGCCTGCCTTTTTTTTATTAAACGGTTAGCTATGACCACATCACTATTTTACTTGAGCATCACTGACCTTTGAGCATTCACTATTCACCAGTGAAAATTTTCACGAGCAGAGTTCGGCCTACCAAGCGACTTCGGGATACATATAGTTTGAAACGGAAGGAAAAAATGGCCTCAGTTTTCGGTCGTAGCAAAACCCAAAAACGGCGTCGCGGCGGGCAGCGGAGCATGGCCTAACGCAGTGGTTGCCATGCGCACGATAACGACGTTTT
>CAZGDG010000141.1:0-4092 GCA_964524415.1 uncultured Flavobacteriaceae bacterium | reverse complement strand
TTTAGTTAGTTAGTAAGCCCTTTGGCACAAAAGGGAGATAAAGCACAGTTCTAGAGAGAGTTGTGCTTTTTTTAAATTAGTCCTAAACTAAAAAAGCAAGGCCAATTAGCCCTGCTTTTTTTAATCTCTTGTTGCTCTACTATAACTCTAGAGCTTTCTTGATATCGTTATCCATCAATAGCTCTACAGGATTTTCAAGCGCTTCCTTAACAGCAACCAAAAATCCTACGGATTCCTTGCCATCAATGATTCTATGGTCATAGGATAAAGCCACATACATAATTGGACGTATCTCTACCTGCCCATTTACAGCAACTGGTCGCTCTACAATATTATGCATGCCTAATATTCCACTTTGAGGAGGGTTTATAATCGGTGTAGACAACATGCTGCCAAATACACCACCATTGGAAATGGTAAATGTTCCTCCTGTCATTTCATCTACAGTAATTTGCCCATCGCGTGCTCTTATGGCTAAGCGCTTCACTTCAGATTCTACACCTCTAAACGTTAAATTTTCGGCATTTCTAATCACAGGAACCATTAAGCCTTTAGGACCGGAAACAGCGATACTGATATCACAAAAATCATAGGTAATCATTTCCTTGCCATCTATCATGGAGTTTACGGCAGGATATTCTTTTAAAGCTCTTACTACAGCTAGGGTGAAGAAACTCATAAACCCTAGGCTAACCCCATGCTTTTCTTTAAAGGTTTCTTTGTACTCTTTACGAAGTTCAAAAATAGGAGACATGTCTACCTCGTTAAAGGTGGTTAACATGGCCGTTTCGTTCTTAGCAGACACCAAACGCTCAGCGACCTTGCGTCTTAGCATAGATAATTTAGAACGCGACTCGCCTCTTGAACCTCCTGTCGGTGTACCCATGGAAGGAACCGCCTTTACGGCATCGTCTTTTGTGATTCTTCCGTCTTTTCCTGTGCCCTTTATCTGATTTGGGTCAATCCCCTTTTCGTCTAAAATCTTTTTAGCGGCAGGACTTGGTGTGCCTGTCGCATAGGTTTTTGATTCAGTTGAAGGCTTCTCGACCTCGCTAGAAGTGACAGTTTCATTCTTTGGAGCCTCTTCTTTGGTCTCTTCCTTGGGTTTAGAGGATGTGTCGCCTTCTGGCTTTTCTGCACTTGTGTCTATTAAACACACCACTTCACCTACCGCAACAGCATCACCTTCTTCGGCCTTTAGGGTAATCGTTCCACTGGCTTCTGCTGGTAATTCCAGTGTTGCCTTGTCGCTATCAACCTCAGCAATAGCTTGGTCTTTTTCAACATAATCGCCATCTTCTACTAACCATTCTGCGATTTCAACCTCAGTTATGGATTCGCCTGGTGAAGGCACTTTCATTTCTAAAATCATGCTCTTTATTGTATTAAGCTCTAGTTTGAGTTTTTATTGTTGGTATATTTTTTTTGATTGTCTTTAGACTTATCAAATACAAAATCTATGACTTCCTTATGTCTCATTTTTGAACGGACCGAACTACCGGCTGCTGGAGACCCATACGGTCTTCTGGTGGCAGCACGCCAGGTTCTTGCCTCTTCCAAATGCATCATCATATGGGTATAAGCTCCCATATTCCTTGGTTCTTCTTGCGCCCAAACGATATCGTCTGCATTCTTATATTTTTTAACTACGTCTCGAATAGCGTCCACTGGTAATGGAAAGAGTTGCTCAATACGAACTAGCGCAACATCATCTCGCTCCAAATTCTCGCGCTCATCCAACAGGTCGTAATAAAACTTTCCTGTAACGAATACCAAGGTTTTTACTTTTTTGATATCAGCTTCAGAATCATCAATCAACATTTGAAAACTGCCATTGGCAAATGCATCTACTTTTGAAATAACTCTTGGGTGACGCAGTAAGCTCTTTGGTGTAAATACGATTAGTGGTTTTCTGTAATTCGCCTTCATTTGTCGTCTTAACAAATGAAACATATTGGCAGGTGTTGTACAATCTGCCACGAACATGTTATCCTTAGCACATAGCTGAAGATAGCGCTCCATACGACCAGAGGAATGCTCTGCTCCCTGTCCTTCATAGCCATGAGGCAACAGCATAACCAACCCATTTTGGGTTTTCCATTTATCCTCTCCCGATGAAATGTACTGGTCTATCATAATCTGGGCGCCATTACTGAAATCCCCAAATTGTGCTTCCCAAATGGTTAAAGTGTTAGGGCTCGCCATGGCATAACCATAATCAAATCCAACAACACCGTATTCAGACAACAAGGAATTATAAATATTGAACTCGCCTTGATCGCCAGATAGGTGTTTTAGCAAAATGATTTCCTCTTCGCTGTCTTCTACCTTTACCACGGCATGACGATGCGAAAATGTACCACGTTCTACATCCTGCCCTGATATGCGCACATTATAGCCTTCAAGCAATAATGACCCATAAGCCAGATGCTCTGCCATGGACCAATCTAGTTTGTCTTCATCAAACATGGTTTGACGCGATTCTACAAGACGTTGAATCTTACGTATAAATTTTTTGTCCTTTGGAAGGGTGGAAATAGTTTTAGTAACTTCTTTTAAGGTTTCCTTTGATACAGTGGTATCTACCTCTTCCATCATGGCTACCTCAGTGACACGGTTAAAGCCTTGCCACTCCTCTTGCATGAAAGCAGTAATCTCTGTTTTATCCTGCTTTCGGGAATCTTCTAGTTTTTCTTCGAGTTGTTCCTTGTACGATGCTTCGATATGTTTCACATAGCTTTCATCCACTACGCCTTCCTTCATTAAACGCTCCGCATAGATGTCCCTCGGGTTTTTATGCTTAGCGATAGCTTTATACAATAAAGGTTGCGTGAATTTTGGTTCGTCTCCTTCATTATGCCCATATTTTCTATAACCTAACAAGTCAATGAAAACATCGCGTTTAAACCTCATCCTAAATTCTAACGCAAATAAAGCTGCGTGCACTACGGCTTCTGCATCATCAGCATTAACATGAAATACTGGAGAAAGAGTGACCTTTCCAACGTCTGTACAGTACGTACTGGAACGACCATCTAGATAATTCGTTGTAAATCCTATTTGGTTATTTACGACAATATGGATGGTTCCATTGGTTTTATAACCGTCCAACTTGGCCATTTGAACCACTTCATAAACAATACCTTGCCCAGCAATGGCAGCATCACCATGTACTACTATAGGAAGTACTTGTGAGGCGTCTTCAATTTCCTTTTTATCTTGTTTTGCGCGTGTTATCCCTTGAACCACTGCACCAACCGTTTCTAAATGTGATGGGTTGGGAGCTATATTTAGGTTTATCTTCTTGTTGTTGTAGGTCTCGCGATTACTCGTCCAACCCAAATGGTACTTAACATCACCATCAAATATTTCCTCTTGATAATCCTTACCGTCAAACTCGCTAAAGATATCCTTAGCAGATTTCCCAAAAATATTGGTGAGCGTACTCAATCTACCTCGGTGCGCCATTCCCATGACAAACTCTTTAACGCCTTGGTCTGCCGCCTTTTCTATAATAGCATCCACGGCTGGAATCAAAGACTCATTTCCTTCTAAAGAAAAACGCTTCTGTCCTACATATTTGGTGTGTAAAAAGGACTCAAAAGCAACGGCTTCGTTTAGCTTTTTAAGAATATATTTTTTTTCGTCTGCCGTAAAATTACTGTGATTGTCATTTATGTTTAGCTTATTTTGAATCCATTGGATTTCCTCTGGTTTTCGAATGTACATGTACTCTACACCAATGGAATCGCAATAAATAAGCTCTAAGTGATCTACTATCTTTTGAAGTGTTGCCGTACCCAAGCCTATTATTTCACCTGCAGAAAATGTGGTCTGTAAGTCATCGCTTGACAAACCAAAGTTTTCTATTTCTAGGGTTGGTGCATACTTACGTCTGGCCCTAACTGGGTTGGTCTTTGTAAAAAGGTGTCCACGGGTTCTGTACCCATCAATAAGCTTAACAACCTTGAATTCCTTCTCAAGATGTTCGGGTATTTGGGCAGATACGCCATCAACGATTTCTCCTTCCAAGCCATAATTCTCAGATCCAAAATCGTAGCCTTGAAAAAAAGCTCGCCAGCTTGGCTCTAC
>CAZGDG010000140.1:0-4255 GCA_964524415.1 uncultured Flavobacteriaceae bacterium | reverse complement strand
TAGAATTATAACTCCTTTCCTGCTTAAATATTTTATCGTTAAAACATGCTTAAAACGATGGTGTAAAAGTAGGGTATTATTTATTTTCGCTTTGAACCTATATTTGGTTAAAATACACTTACTAACACGGAAAAAATGAAAATAGCATCTTACAATGTAAACGGAATACGAGCAGCGCTGAACAAAGGATTCATAAAATGGTTAAATGCCACCGATCCAGATGTGATTTGCCTACAGGAAATAAAAGCAATGGAAGAGCAGCTTAATCTCAGTCTTTTTACGGATGCTGGCTATGAGTATAATTATTGGTTCAGTGCTCAAAAAAAAGGGTATAGTGGTGTTGCCATTTTGTGTAAAACGGAACCAAAACATATCGAATTTGGTACAGGAATAACCTCAATGGATGAAGAAGGCCGTAACCTTAGGGTCGATTACGATGGTGTTTCCATTATGAGCATGTACCTGCCATCTGGCACCAATGACGCTAGATTGTCGCATAAATTCGAATACATGGACATGATAAAAGACTATCTCACGGATTTAAAAGAGGACTATCCTAATCTTGTGGTCTGTGGAGACTACAATATCTGTCATGAAGAAATAGATATACACAATCCTAAGATGAAAGGCGTATCGGGATTTTTACCAGAAGAACGCGAGTGGTTGAGTACCTTTATTGACAGTGGGTTTATCGATAGCTATAGATTTTTACATCCTGAAAAACAAGAATTTTCATGGTGGAGTTATCGCGCCAACGCTAGGGCCAATAATAAAGGATGGCGTATAGATTACGCCATGGTAAGCGAACCATTACAAGAAAAGATAAAACGGAGCGTTATACTCACGGAAGCAGTTCATAGTGACCACTGCCCTATAATGCTAGAACTTGATTTATAATCTTAAAAAAACTAAATCCAAGATGTACAAAAGATTAATCTTGCTTGCCTTGCCATTTTGCCTGTTAAGCTCATGTGTTTCTAAAAAGTTGTATACAGAGTTAGAAGATAAATATGCAAATCTTAAAAAGGAAAATAGAAGTTTATCAGATCAATTAGAATCTTTATCAACAGAAAACAGTAAGCTTTCCAATGATTTAGACCAGTTACAAGTTGCCTATGATCAAGCAGTGAAAGAACGTGATCAACTTCGTGCTGATTATGCTGCATCACAGTCTAATTTAAAAAACCTTAAGGCATCCTATGAGGCTTTAGAAAAGAATAGTTCTGCAGAAATTTCAAAAAATTCGCAAAAGAACCGTGAATTACTGGCTCAGCTTGAAGCCAAGGAACAAGCTTTGGCAGCTGAAAGTGAGCGCTTAAATAATCTAAAAAATGAATTAGAAAAACGGTCCCAACGTGTGGCAGAATTAGAAAATGTCATAGCATCTAAGGACGCAGAGATGCGACAATTAAAAGACACTATTTCCAAGGCACTTACTAATTTTGAAGGGAAAGGTCTTACCGTAGAGCAGCGTAATGGTAAGATATATGTGTCCATGGAAAACAAGCTTTTATTTCAGTCTGGTAGCTGGTCTGTTGGGACTGAGGGTAGAAAAGCAGTTGAGCAATTAGGCAATGTCTTGGCTGATAATCCCGATATTTCCATATTGATCGAAGGTCATACGGATAATGTCCCTTATAAAGGGAATGCCCAGCTTAGCGGAAATTGGGATTTATCTACAAAACGAGCGACAGCCATTGTTAACATCCTAAGGGAGAATAGCGCGATTAACCCTAAAAATTTAACAGCTGCAGGACGTGGTGAATATGCGCCAATAGCAAGTAACGACGAGGCTGAAGGTAGAGCAAAAAATCGTCGTATTGAGGTAATCTTAACACCTAAACTCGATGAAATCTCAAAATTATTGAATGATCTGTAAATGTTAAAAGTTAACATAGATTTAGGCCTTTACGGTGATTTGAACTCCAAAGGTCTTTTTATTTTTGGGAATCTTTAAACTAAAGCTATGAAATACACGACGCTCCCACATACCAATATTAAGGTTAGTAGGATTTGCCTGGGTACGATGACCTGGGGAAACCAGAATACACAACAAGAAGGGTTTGATCAAATGGACCTTGCTCTCGATAGAGGAGTCAATTTCTTTGATGTAGCAGAACTCTATCCTGTACCGGCTACTGCCGAAACTTATGCGGAAACAGAACGTATTATAGGAAATTGGTTTGCTAAAACCGGAAATAGGGATAAGGTGGTTTTGGCAACAAAAATTGCTGGTCCAGGAGATTACACAGCACATATAAGAACCACAGGTTTTAGCAAGGAGGCCTTAAATGAAGCTGTTAACAACAGTTTAAAGCGTCTTAAAACGGATTATATTGATCTGTATCAATTACATTGGCCAGAGCGAAATACCAATACCTTTGGCGTGCGTGATTACAAGCACAACACAAATGATAAGTGGCAGGATAATTTCAATGAAATTTTACACAGCTTAGATGAAATAATCAAAATGGGAAAAATTAGGCAAGTTGGCCTAAGCAATGAAAAAGCTTGGGGAACTATGCGCTATTTGGAAGAGTCTAAAAACAATAGCCTGCCTAGAATGATAACCATTCAGAATGCATATTCGTTATTAAACCGAACTTTTGAAGGTGATCTTGCTGAGATATCCCATCGTGAAAACATAGGCTTATTAGCCTATTCACCCATGGCTTTTGGTGTACTATCCGGTAAATATATCAAGGGAACAGCCGCAGATAATGCGCGGTTAAAATTATTTCCGCGATTTGCACGTTATAGCAGCAAGCAATCAACTGAGGCAACAAAGCGCTACTTAAAAATTGCCGAAGATAATGGAATGTCATTGGCGCAGATGTCATTGGCTTTTGTAAATGAGCGTCCCTTTGTAACAAGTAATATCATCGGCGCTACATCTATTGAGCAACTAAAAGAAAATATTGATAGTATAGATATAAGTCTTTCCGAGGAGGTTATGGCGGCAATAAATTCTGTGCACGCAGACATTCCAAACCCTGCGCCATAGACTTAACAAAAAAAGTCCTGATGGTTAGTCAGGACTTAATGTTGTGGTTTTAGGTTTTGACCTTTACAACAAAATTAAAAAAGCAATGATGAACAATTTTTGAACATAAAGGTCAAAACAAATATCAATAAAAATCTTGTAGTATCAAAGTTTAAGCTTTAAATTCACCTTAAAAAGAGCTAAAAAGCAGAATCTCAGTCAAGATTATGCATTTTCTGTCGCAAAAAATTGAATTTCCTCACGTCAGCGAAGCGTCTTCAGAGGGTTTATTAGCTGTGGGTGGAGACTTGTCTCCAGAGCGTCTTATTCATGCCTATAGTAACGGAATTTTTCCATGGTACGAGGACGAAGAGCCTATCTTATGGTGGTCTCCAGATCCAAGATTTGTTCTTTTTCCAAAGGACTTAAAAATATCTAAGAGCATGTGGCAAGTGCTAAGGAAAGGCCGCTTTAAAATTACCAAAAACAAGGCTTTTGAGGCCGTAATTGCCAACTGTTCCAAGATACGAAGAGACGGTCAGGTAGGTACTTGGATTACCGACGACATGAAAGCTGCTTATACAAAGCTACATCAATTGGGATACGTCGTTTCTATCGAAGTTTGGCGAGATAATGATTTGGTCGGAGGTTTATACGGCGTCGATTTAAAAAATGGCGTGTTCTCTGGTGAAAGTATGTTTACCAAAGTGTCCAATGCCAGTAAATTTGGCTTTATTTCTTTTGTACAACAATCGTCATATAAACTTATAGACTGCCAATTATATACCACTCATCTTGAAAGTTTGGGAGCCAAGCACATGGCAAGGACAGAATTTCTTCGCTATTTATAGTTTAGATATTTAATATCGCTGAAGTTAAAATAAACAAACGTTGCTCAGTCTCAATATTCCAGGCTTCAAACCTGTATTCCAAACCCAATTGCAATTTAAGTTGTTCTGTTAGCAACCAACCAAAATTTATGGTTGTTCTATGATCTAGCTCGGGTTTAAGTTTTGAGCTTTGACTTAAAAGTGCTTCCATGGAACCTATAAAATAACCTTCTCCTATATCAAGTTTTTCACCATTTAGCGGAAAATCAAGTGCAAATCTGTAACGATATCTTATAATTGTTAGGTTACTGAAAATACGCTGCTCTAGGCGAAAACGATGCCCATAACGCACAACATAAGCTCTTTTTTTGAAATTGAATTGTTGGGTTAATCGCAGCTCATCATTACCATTATCAAACCCGTCTCTAAACCTGTATTGAAT
>CAZGDG010000139.1:0-4289 GCA_964524415.1 uncultured Flavobacteriaceae bacterium | reverse complement strand
ACCACTCAGAATTATGTATATCCTGCAAAATGTCATTTTGTATTTTAACCAATATAGAATCTATCTTTTGCTGTTGCGCATATTCCTGGTTCTTTGTATTGATCCATAAGGCAATCAAAATACCGATAACTACCAAGACAATTTCCCCAATAGCATAGAGTATGTACTTGCTGAATTTATTTTCCGTTAAAAGGGACTTTCTAATTCTCCTAAAAAACTTTAGCATAATTTTTGAATTTTAAGTTTTCCGCAAGCGGCTATATGAACCAAAGGTCTACCAGACCTTTGATTTTGCTTCGCAAAATTGGGATTCGATAATCTAAAGAATTTTTTCATAATCTATTTCCCGAAAAAGCGGGAATCTTATTGGTTTGCGGTTATACTTTATTGTACTTAATTTATTTTTTTAAACTTGATAGTTCTATTTGAAACAAAAAGGGTAATTCCAGAAACAACATTGGCTTCATCTCGATCAAATTTCAATTTTAATTTGTCCCCTTGATCATAAAGTAATATCAAAGATTCAAATTCATCTGGTGCAATCATGTAGTATGATCTATTATAATTAAGAAGAGAACTGTATACCAAGAGATAGTTATTTTCAATTGTGATGCTCAGGAAGTCGTTGTCTATAAGATTTTCGTTAGTAATTTTTTGATAGGTACCTAAATATGCTTCCAATTGTTGAGGAGGTGTATATTTTCCAAGGTGTTTGTCAATGCTGACAGATAATTTTTTCATATTTTCTATCACTTTCTTATACCTTTTTAATACGTATTCTCGTCTGTTTTTTACTAATTGTAAATAACTGGTCAGTTCTTTTTGATCATGGACGTCTAGTAATGGTTTGGAGGCACTGATTATCTGTCCATTATTGTCGAATTCCATAAAGGGATACAGCTTTTTAATTAAACCACTATAGTTTGTGAAGGTAAGTTCTTCAGCCTGTTGAGCTGTGTTATTTTCAATAATGGTGTAATAATAATCATAGAGCTCAACAATTTGAAAGCGCATAGAGTCATCGGAAATAGTTTTTAAACCATTTGACTTTAAGGACTCGTACCCAGACTTATTTATAACTGGAGAATAATCTTTAAAGAGTGAAGAGTAGTAAAAGTTAAGAGAATCCAGACTCACTTCATTTTTAGAAATGTAATTGATAAAATATTCTCCAGCATTGATAGCCTTTTTATTGCTATAAACATTTCCTTCAAAATCACTTAGATCCCTCCAAATTCCATTACTTATTTCAGATAATATTTTTTGTTCTGAAATCTTGCTGTTCTTTTCATCGTTCCAATTATTTACTTGTAAAGCCAGTAAAATTCCAATCATGACAAGTGCTATTTCACCAATAGCGTATAGCAGATACATTCCTAACTTACTTGCCCGACTGGACTGGTCAGGCGGGTTTTCAGATAGTAGTTTTTGTCGAATTTTTCTAAAGAATTTTATCATTGGTGTGTTGGTTGGTCATAATGAAGCACAGCCGTCTGGCTATGCCCAGTATCCCGTAGGGTATTGCGTATAGGTCGTGTGTGTGCCTTGAATGGTAAATATAGTCATATAAATTGACAAATGTTTTTTTAATTAAGCATAAGCTAGAGGGATACCTGTCGATATATTCGGGAAGCTATTTATCCGCCTCAGGCGGACAGGTCTCTAAAACCACGAGCTGGTTATATAGAGAAGTCAGTACCGAAGTCTCGGTATCATATTACTTACAGGAAACGAGCCGTAAATTAGAGATTACGGATGGTCTTACAAGTAAGGAAGGACTGAACGAAATACGTTCTAAAATTCGTTAAGGAATACAATCCTTGAAGTTGTGTAGCCTATGCCTAAATTAATAACTAATCATAGAGGTGAAAAGAGCTTTATGGTAATGTATTTCGAACCGCTGTATACTGCCTGTTCGCTTGGGTGGAAGGCCCGTATCCTGAAACTTCGGGAGTGGTTTAAGAGGCGCACTCTACTAGTTAACTTTGGCAGAGCCGTCTACTCGATTGGGCGTACGTTGTTTTAATTGATTTTAAATATCATATCCTCTAAAAGGTTTGCACAGATATGAATTTGCTTGCTGATTTCTCGAAGTTGAAACAAAATTTCTTTATGCATAAAGAGTTTTGGGGATTGCTCTTCGTGAAACATTTTTTCAAGTATTTCAGCATAGTCTTTAATCAATTTATTATCAAAATGAATTATCTGGTCAATGTTTTCCCCTATGGTTTCATATTTCTTTTCTTTTAATTTCTCAAATCCATTTGTGAGTTCTGAAAGTGCCACTTCCAAGCGCTGGAAAATGATTTCATATTCTTTTAATTGGTAGATCTTATAGGTATCAATTTCAACCACTAAGTGTTTTACGCTCAGGACAATCCAATATAATTGGGAATAAGCTCTACTCAATGCCTCACGGTCTATTGGAGTAATAAAACTAGAATGTAGTGCTTTTAAATTTTCTGACCGAATGATTTTTCCTTGACGTATCATGGTGAGTAAAGGCTCTATGTCGGCAGATGATTCTTCTGTGTATAATCGATTTAATTCGCCTAGTATGGATTGTGTGCTTTTACTTTGATTTAACAACATGCCAAAGAAATCGATTTCTTTGGGTAAAATCCATTGTTTAATTTTTTTCAACATTACAAACTCATTAATTTAGTTAACAAAAAGCAATACAGGCCTCCCAATAAAAATGAACTTGGAATGTTGAATACCCAGCCTTTTACTATAGAGCGGGCTACAGTCCAATTTACGTGTTTAGGCCTTTCAGCAGCACCAACACCCATTAAGGATGTTGTAACCACTTGGGTGGTAGACGTGGGTGCACCAATAAGTGAAGAACCAAGAATTACTGATGCGGCAGTAACCTGGTCTGCCACTGAGTGAATGAGCTTTACTTTATAAATGTCAAACCCAACTGTTTTGATAATACTCCAGCCACCAAAAAGTGTTCCTAGTGTAATTGAGCTTGCACAAAGAAGAATAACCCAGAGAGGAACCGTAAATGTCGGATATACATTATTGGCTAATAAGAACATGCCAATAATTCCCATTCCTTTTTGACTATCATTCGTACCATGGCTAAAGGCCAACCAACTTACCGTCATATACTGTAATATTAAAAAAAGAGTTTTTGAATAGGAAGAAAATCGCTTAAGTATTCTCAGTAATATTTTCATAATAAAATAGCCAACAATAAAACCTGCTAAAGGAGAAAATAAGAGTCCGATAAGGATTTTAGTAAAGCCTTCCAGATTTCCTTCTGATAAAGCCGAAAATCCCCAATTGATATAAGCACTGCCTAATGAAAACATGGCAGCACCAATAAGTCCACTTGTCAAAGAATTTGATGAAGAACTAGGCAAGCCAAGTTTCCATGTAATTAAATTATAGGTTATAGCTGCTAGTATAGCCGCAAGCACTATGTTTTGCGCTTGCAATGGATTGACGCCAGAAATATCTACAAATTCACCAATGGTGTTGGCCACAGCAAGACCACCCAATAAAGGACCAAGAAAAGTAAAAAGACAAACAATGAATATAGCACTTCCTGGAGCCATAGTTCTGGAAGCAATCGCAGTAGCCACCATATCTGCTGCATCATGAAAACCATTGGTAAAATCATAGACGACGACCAATACTATTCCTATAATAAAAATTAGATTAATCTCCAATGTGCTTTCTTTTTACATTTTGTCTGTACTTATAAATTCAAATGCATCGTCCAGTTGAGACACATCAAAGTAGCGCTCCAACCTTCCCTTGCTTGCTCTTTGAAAAAAATAATTATCTATAGGAACAAGCGCTTTCAAAACATTTGAATGTGCTACAATCGCCAAGTGTCCAAGTTGTTTGTAATGCCTCAAAGCCCAAATTGAATCTTCCATAAAGGCCTTTACGCTACTATGGCTAATTTTGGTTTCATCTAATTTAACCAATACATGAACCTGTTGGTATCCTTCATCCAGCTTTTGCTGAAACCATTTTTGACAAATTTTTTCATCTGTTTCAGTGAATCCATCAATTACTTCAATAGCCAATTGATTGTTTTGAAATTTCTTAAGCTGTTCTATCATATGATAATATTTTTTGTAGTAAATGACACCCAACGTGATTGTGTATAAGAATAGTGCGGTTTTGTGTGCGAGGATTTTCCGAAGGAAAATCAGAAGCTAGCAAAACTGCACTTACCTTTGATTAAGCACTAAAATACGCATTATTTTTTTACGGTGTTACCAACTGGCTTATTTGATTAAGTAATTTTTTTAGTCATTTTTCGAGTA
>CAZGDG010000138.1:0-4332 GCA_964524415.1 uncultured Flavobacteriaceae bacterium | reverse complement strand
TGAAAAAGGCACCCTAGAAAGGGTGCCTTAAACTATTTTTAAGTTAAAGATAAAACCAATTAGTTGACTTTTCTTGTGCCTCCATGGCCACCAGCCACGACAATCATGATTTTTATGCTTAGATATATAAATTTAAAAAACTGAATGATTGGATTCATCATCTTGAATCGTTGATATTTTGAAATACGCGTTGTCATTTTATTATATATTGAATTCTGAATTTGTTCTTATTCTGGAATTAACCACCAAAAAGGTTTCATTTTTGCCTTGTATAAAAAGGCATAATGCAATGCCAACTTTAACCAATGGCCTGCAAGACCAATGTCGCCAAATGTCTTACCAAGTTTTCTTCCCTGGGTTTTTGGGTACTTTTCATAATCTGGAACAATAGGATACGTGGTTATGCTTATTCCGCTTCCCTTGGTTAATCCATAGCCTGCAGACGCAATACAAGCAGCTCCCATATTGCCTAGCGATCCTTTATGCCTAAGGCTCTCCTTTCCATTATTTATAGTGTCTATAATATTATCTGCAACTAATTTTGCCGTGATACCAGAAGGCATTCCAGTTCTAGGAGGTGCAGGAAATATTTCTGTACCGTTTTTATTTTTCCTGGGTTTAGAAATACTATGTGGCGGAGCGAAGGCTATTCCGGGAGCGAAAATATTTTCATAAGAAGGATTTTGATAAGTCTCTGGCCAGTCCTGCACTTTCCAATCTTCATAGGGTTTTTGAGAGTAATCAGCATCTACAATCATAAAACCTTTAAACAGTTTATCCGTGATGTCGTTGTTGTGTTTGTCGTAAGCTTTAAACCCATGACCTGAGAATGCAGGAATGAGCATGGCAAAATCATAATCTTCAACTTTAGTCTCTCCATCAAGTGTCTCATAATGAGCTCTACCGTCTTCTATTTTATTCACTCCTGCGCCTAAAATCCATTTGATGTCTCGGTCTTCAAATACCATTTCAACCATTTCGCTTGATTTCATACTCATGCTACCATAACTCATTAGCATACCGTCCATGCCAAAATCACCAAGCTTATACTCATTAGAAATCCACGTAATCTCTGCCATATCTCTTACCTTGTGTCTTCGGAGTTCTTGCTCAACATTCAGGATGTATTCGAAGGCCGCACCTTGACATGTTGATTTAGCGTGTCCTGTACCTATTAATATCTTGGCCTTTTTGCCAGATTTCATTTCTTTAATAAGTGCTTCAAGAGCTTTCCAGGCATGTTCAGCATGAGTGTACGTACAGACAGAATAAGCTTTTTTATACCCAGGTTTAAGTCCTTCTGTAGCTTCAAAATTTAATTTTGGTCCAGTGGCGTTAATCAAATAGTCGTAGGTTACCTTTTCTGTTTTTCCTTTTTCAGCTCCAGCCACGTATTCCGTAAATACATAGGGACTTGTAGTTTCACTATCTCCTTCGGGAAAGAAGGAAACGGCTTTGGCTTGTTTGTAAGTAATACCTTTTCTTTTATAAAGCGGTGCTAAAGGGAATAAAATCTGTTTTGATGTCATTCTCCCTATACCAACCCAAATATTAGACGGAATCCATTGATAGTTACTATTGGGTGATACAACAATGACTTCGTGTGATTTGGATAGTTTCCTTCTTAGATGTGAAGCGGCAACATGACCCGCTATACCTGCACCTAGGACGACTATTTTTGCCATAATTTTTTGCATTTATGTCTTAAAGTTAGGGGTAAATCCTAAAAGTCAGGGTCACAATTGTTACACAGATAAAGGCTATGTGTACAAACTAATTTACTGTTTTGAAAGTCTTATTTAATAACTGGTATCGTCTAATTTTACTTTGCCATAGAATGTTTTGTAGAGAAACAAGAAATATAGGGCTAGCAATGGCGCACCAATTACCACGATGGTGAGCATTATACCAAGAGATTTTTGAGATGATGCCGCATTATAAATTGTTACACTATAATTAGGGTCTAAAGTCGATGGTAGCAAAACGGGATATAATTGAAATGCCACGAGCATTAGCAAGAAGGACATGGTTAAGGAAGAAAAAATTAAGGCTTGAGCGTAGTTTCTTTTTGAGACCAATCTTGGAACATTAGCAACAGCTAAAAAGGCAAGTAATGGCAGAATAAAGAAAATGGGATTTTCCTTAAATTTATCTGTTACCCCTGGTATGAAAATAAGTGTATAGAGCGAGGTAATCGCAAAACTTATGATAAAGAAAATCATGCCTTTTTTTAGCAGGAACGTAAGCCTTGTATGTAAGCGACCTTCTGTTTTAAGAAGTAAGAAAATGGCGCCTTGCGTCATAAAAATAAATAAAGTTGTAAAGCCAACCATAAGGGCATAAGGGCTTAAAAAGGAGAAAAATATTCCGCCGGTATATTCGAAATTAGGACCTATTTCAAAACCTAAAAGAATATTGCCAAGAACGACACCTAGCAAAAATGAAATGGCAACATTAGAAACAAAATAGGTTATATCCCAGGTTTTGCGCCACCATGGCATGGGCTCAGCACTCCTAAATTTTATAGCTGCAGATCTTAGAACTAGCATCATAAGAAAAAGCATAAAAGGAACATACATTGAAGATAGCATTGTTGCATACATCACTGGAAATC
The DNA here is from genome assembly GCA_964524415.1 of uncultured Flavobacteriaceae bacterium. Lineage (GTDB taxonomy): Bacteria > Bacteroidota > Bacteroidia > Flavobacteriales > Flavobacteriaceae > Winogradskyella. The sequence goes on along the minus strand of CAZGDG010000138.1, from coordinate 1,718 downwards.
CTGCGAACAGAGCACCACCACCTATGATTAGCCACACTTGGTTGGCATCCCATAAAGGACCTATGGCGTTAATGGCTATCCGACGACTTAAATCCTTTCTAAAAAACAAGTGCCATGCACCTGCTCCGTAGTCGAAGCCTTCTAAAATAGCGTAACCAGAAAATAAAAGTCCTACTACTAAATACCAAAGCGTTGGATAATCTATACCTAAAAAAGTTTCCATAAATTAGTTTTTATGCGAGTTGTAAATTCTTTTTGGCTTCTTCATAGGGTCCTTGTTTTATTTTCTTGTTTAGGGAGTACAAAAACAAGAGGAATAGAATCGCGTAGACTACAAAAAATAAAATTAGGGAGAACAGAATTTGATTAGAAGAAACTTCTTGAGAGAAGGCTTCATCTGTTCTTAGATGACCATAGACTACCCATGGCTGTCTCCCCATTTCTGCAGCGAACCATCCCACCTGATTTGCTATTTGAGGCAGAAGTACAGAAAACGCAAAAATTTTAAGCACCCATTTTTTATTGAATAAACTGCCTCTCCACCATAAATAACTGGCATATAGCGTTAAAGCTATTAAAAACATACCAATAGAAATCATAATATGGTAAAATTGAAAAACTGCATTTACCTGTCCAGGTTGATCCTCCTTTGGAAAGGCGTTTAATCCTGTTATAGGAGCCTCAAAATCTTGGTGTACCAAGAATGATAAGCCTCCAGGAAGTTTTATGCCTGTAACTTCTTGGGTTTCATTATTGACCCAACCAAAAAGATACAAATCTGCTGGGCTAGATGCTTCGTAGTGCCCTTCCATTGCAGCTAATTTTGCAGGCTGATTCTCGGCAACACCATCAGCAGAGCTATGTCCAGATATAAGTTGAGTTAAAGAAATAATTGTGGCAACGGCCAAAGCAATCTTAAAGGCTTTTTTGGAGATTTCTACATATCTGCCTTTTAAAAGATAATATGCATGGACAGATAGAACAAGAAAAGCTCCAGCTAGAAAAGCACCTTGCCATACATGGATTATACGGTCTACACTAGATGGATTAAAGACCATTGCCCAAAAGTCGGTAACTTCCGCTCGCGCATTTAGCCCTTCTCCTACGATATGATATCCCGCTGGAGTCTGCTGCCAACTATTGGCAACAACAATCCAAACTGCAGAAAACATTGACCCTAGAAACACACCTACTGTAGATATAAAGTGAACTTTTGGAGAAACTCTATTCCAGCCAAATATTAAAATGCCTAAAAAGGTACTTTCCAAGCCAAATGCGAATAAGCCCTCTGCCGCTAGAGCACTGCCAAAAATATCTCCTACGTATTTTGAGTAAACGGACCAATTTGTTCCAAATTCAAATTCCATTATTATACCCGTGGCAACACCTATACCAAATGTTATGGCGAAAATTTTTAACCAAAAACGTGTGAGAACCTCATAGTGTTTGTGTCCTGTTTTTAGATAAAGACCTTCAAAAATTACCATCAATAATCCAAGGCCAATACTTAAGGGTGGATATATGTAATGGAAAGCAACGGTGAAGGCAAATTGTATTCTGGCTAAAATTTCAGTATCCATACAGCTTCTAATTTGAATCAAAAGTATCATTTATGGAAAGGAAAGTGAGTAACCTTTGTTACTAATGAAAAAGGCACCCAAGAAAAGGGTGCCTTAAACTACTAACCAAAAAAATCTAACTAATCATGAATAGGTAAA
>CAZGDG010000137.1:0-4453 GCA_964524415.1 uncultured Flavobacteriaceae bacterium | reverse complement strand
TTATCGATTTAACCGAAGTTGAAAAACTGAAGTATATTTCTTTGCTCACAGAAATTAAGGTAAAACGTAAAGCCTATCTTATGCAGGCTGGCGACATTACCAAATACGAGTATTTTATCACTAAAGGTTGCTTGAAAGTATATACCTTAGATGAAAATGGTGCACCTCACATCTCTATGTTTGCTGTCGAAGATTATTGGACAGGGGACATGGCGAGTTTTATAACCAAACAACCATCACGTTATTTTATTAAAGCTACCGAGGATTCGGAATTATTGGGAATCTCACGGGCTAATTATGATCTGCTTTTTCAAGAGATACCAAAATTTGAAAGGTTTTATCGCATTCTATACCAAAGATCACTTATAAGTTACATCAGGCGCACCAACCATGGTATATCATTAACCGCAGAAGAAAGATTCATCGAGTTCAAAAAGAAATATCCTAAGATTGTCAATAGGATTACCCAGAAAGACCTGGCGGCCTATATTGGTATTACGCCGGAATTCATGAGCAAAATCATCACTAAAGTCAATCAAATGTAAAAGTCTTAAACTAGTTCAATTTTTTTCATGTGTTCTTATTGGAACTTTGAAGCATGAAAAAATTAATAATCCTTTCAGCTTTAATTTCAATTGGTTTTGCAAGTGATTTGCAGGCACAATTTACACAGATAGAACTGTTTTCAGGCTTCGATAAAACAGATCTTACATCCTATTCAAGTTATTTTATAAATGACAATAAGTCCTTAAGCATTAATACCCTTGCTTTCTTTCAAAAATTTAGACATGAAGCAAATCAAGGCTTTGACGAGGCAGGCGTACAGCCAACTTTATTTTGGAACATCAATACAAGTATTGCCGTTGGGCCATCTTTATATTACAATAGTGTAGCCGGGTACTCTGAGCGCTTGTCTGCCATGTTCAGTTTTAAAAGATCAGAATTCTTATTGGTCATCATTCCTTCAATAGGCCATTCACAACAAACCCATGGAGGTTATGCCGAAGCCTTTGCGCAGTTTCAATTCAGTAGGCCTTTAAATGACAAGATTTCACTATGGATCAACGGACAGTTGTTAACAGTCTGGGATAAATTTACAACCCGTTCCAGAAGTTTTCAGCAATGGCGTACCGGCGTCTCTTATAACGGACATCAGTTGGGCATTGGTTTCGATTTCGACCAATACGGACCTCAACCTATACAAAAATCATCTTTCGGAATATATTACCGAAAAACCCTATAAACCATTTTAAACTTTAAATATCATGAAACATTTAGTAAAAACAACTTTGTCAACACATCCAAATATTGGATTTAGTCTCGCACGATTAACCCTTGGGTTAGTCATTTTCCCACATGGCGCACAAAAGCTTTTAGGCCTTTTTGGAGGCTATGGTTTTTCAGCAACCATGGATTATTTTACCACACAGATGGGTTTGCCCGGCATTATGGCCTTTTCGGTAATCATGATTGAATTTTTTGGATCGATTTTTCTCATTCTTGGACTTTTAAGCAGAATCTGGGCATTAGCACTATCAGGAATGTTTGTGGGGATCATCTTTACCACACAGCTAGAACATGGCTTTTTTATGAACTGGTTTGGTAATCAAGCTGGTGAAGGTTATGAATTTTCGCTTTTGGTCATCGGTTTGGCTTTAACCATACTGATAAATGGTAGCGGAAAATATTCACTAGATAATTTAATCTCTAAAAAACAATAATCATGAAAACAGTAATAACAATAGCAGGAAGCAACTCACAAAAATCCATAAACAAACGTTTGGTAAATTATACAGCCAATCAATTAGAACAGGTCAACATCATGTCGATTGACCTAAATGATTACGTATTGCCTGTTTATGGTGAAGATTATGAGGCAGACAATGGTATTCCGACTGCCGTAAAAAAATTAGACGAAAAATTAAATTCAGCCGATGGATTCATAATATCTCTCGCAGAACATAACGGATCTTATGCCGTGGTATTTAAAAACACCATCGACTGGTTATCTCGTGTAAACATGAAAATATGGCGAGAAAAACCCGTGTTGCTCATGGCAACCTCACCAGGCGGCAGAGGAGGTGCAAGTGTTCTAAAAGCTGCACAGGCCTACTTTCCATTTCTGGGCGCCAAGATTACCGATACCTTTTCATTACCCTCATTTTACGAGAATTTCAATAATGAAGAAATTACAGATGAACATTTGAAAACTGATATTCAGGCTAAGTTGAATCGATTTCTAGCTTCCGTACAGAAAGATGAATATAGTGTTCAAAATTGAATACCGTTTGTAATGATCAATAGTTGAAGATGACTTCTACTCATCAATAATTGTTGTTACAAAAAATAACTAGAACCGTCTTTTTATTTCAACCGTTAATCAAAATTTTAAAAAAATGAAAAAAATTAGTTTATATGTCGCGCTCTTAATACCCATTTTACTTTTTTCTCAAGTAAACAGTCCTCAGAAAAAGGTTTTGATGGTCGTTAGCAGCTATGGCAAAGATATGGGAGCTTCAAGACCTGGATATGAATTTGATGAATTTTCACAAGCCTACTTGGTATTTAAGGCTAACAATTTAATAATCGATGTGGCCAGCCCAAAAGGCGGAAAAGTCGAACCCGATCAATACAATACGGATAAGCCTTACAATCAGAAGCTTTTAGACGATAAAAATGCTTTAAATTTATTGAAGAACACAAAGCCTACAGCAAGTATAACGGCCGATGAATACGATGCTATTTATATTGTAGGAGGAAAAGGTGCCATGTTTGATCTGCCTTTTGACCCTTCACTTCAGGATATCATTTTAAACCTTTATAATAGAGAAAACACGGTTATCGCTTCCGTTTGCCACGGTCCTGCAGTATTTGTCAATGTTAAGAAGGATGATGACTACATTATAAAAGATGTTGCATTAACAGGTTTTACAAATGCAGAGGAAGCGCTTTTTGGCAAAAAATGGGTCAAGGAATTCCCCTTTAGTTTAGAAACGAAGTTAAAATCCAGAGGTGCCATTTTTGATCAAGCCGATTTTATGCTGTCTAAAGTGGTCGTTTCTGGAAAGTTTGTTACTGGTCAAAACCCTTTTTCTACAGCAACTTCTGCTGATGCCGTAGTTAGATCTTTAGGTTTAAACCCTGTTGATAGAATATTCTACAATGATGAGAATAGCGTGCTTTTAATTCAGGATGTTTTAAAAGGAAACACAACAGTTCACAAAGCCAAAGAATTATTAGCCAAAGATGTAAGTACGTATGATATCCCGCTAATTGCAATCTATGGGTATTACAAAATTCTGGCTTCCGAAGAAAATAAGGACGGACTGCTTAAAGGTATTGAGCTGATTGAATTAACCGAACCCTACTTTTTTAATGAAAGCCTTCAGTTGAAGCTGGCTAAAACCTATTTATCCATAGGCGAAAATAAAAAAGCAAGAGGTATTGCCAATGATTTGATAGCAAAAGATCTTCTGAAAAACGAGGCCAAACAACTGCTTGAAGACATCGAAAAGAAATAATATCAAAACTATCTTATAAAAATAACAAACCATGAAAAATGTCAAAAAAATTATCAGTGTAAAATCCATTCGAATGACGGGTGTTTTATACCTGCTCGTCATAATTTGTGCAGGTTTTAGCCAGGGCTATGTCAGAGGTACACTTATTGTACCAGGCGAAGCAGCAACAACGGCAAATAATATCATTCAAAATAAGGAACTTTTTCAACTTGGGCTTACTACAGATTTGATTGCTTTTCTTTTAGATACTGTTATCGCCGTCATGCTATTTCAGCTGTTTAAACCCTACAACAAAACGCTGGCCATGGTGTCTTCAGCCTTTAGATTAATAGCACATCCCGCCATAGGAAGTATAAATCTTCTTAACCACTATATGGCAATGAAAGTATTGGATACTAATCAACTGTCAGATTCATTTAGTTTAGAACAACTACAGGAATTGAGTGGTATGCTTATGGAAGCTCACCATTATGGGTATCTCATCGCAGGAGGTTTTTTTGGTGTTCATTGCATATTACTTGGCATACTGATCTATAAATCCAATGTGTTTCCAAAATTCTTTGGTGGTCTGTTAATTGGCTCAGGTGCCGGTTACCTTATAGAGACGTTCGGAAACTTTAATATTCCCGGATATGAAACCTATACGGCTCTTATAGTTGGAATTGCCGCAGCAATTGGAGAGGTTGGCATAACAATTTACATGCTTACAAAGGGAGCTACAGCATCATACCAAAAACTAAGAACCTAACTCTTTGAAATCTTAGATTTAAATTTCAGCAATCCATGTAGTTCCAATTTCTCACTGTTTGATTTAATTAGGAAGGCACGTAGTATTGTAACCGATGACCACGTCGACTCGTCTAATTATTTGATAACAGAATTTCCTTAAACTAGTTTATGATTCTTGATTGAACTAATTCCTAGGTTTGGCA
>CAZGDG010000136.1:2469-4518 GCA_964524415.1 uncultured Flavobacteriaceae bacterium | reverse complement strand
CTATCAAAAAAGCCTTGCTCCTCCATCCATTTGTCACTGTAGACTTTACTCATATAACGCGACCCATGGTCTGGAAAAACCACTACAACCTTATCTGAAGTCTTAAATTCTCCTTCTGCACCAAGTTGCTTGATAGCCTGCATTGCGGCTCCACTCGTATAACCAACAAACATACCCTCTGTATTAGAGATTTCCCTAGCACAATGTGCACTTTCTTCATCGGTTACCTTTACAAACTTATCGATAGCGTCAAAATCAGTAGCTGTTGGTATTAAGTTCTTACCTAAGCCTTCTATGCGATAAGGATATATTTCTTTATCATCAAACTCACGTGTTTCATGGTATTTCTTTAAAACAGAGCCATACGCATCAACACCAATTATTTTGATATCAGGATTTTGTTCCTTTAGATACTTCGCAATCCCAGAAATAGTTCCTCCTGTACCACTACAGGCCACTAGATGTGTTATTTCTCCATTGGTTTGCTGCCAAATTTCTGGTCCAGTACTATTGTAGTGCGCATCAATATTTAATTGATTAAAATATTGGTTGATATAAATAGACCCCTTGATTTCCTCGTGAAGTCTTTTTGCCACTTGATAATAAGACCTTGGGTCATCTGCGCTCACATGGGCAGGGCAAACATAAACCTTAGCACCCATGGATTTAAGCATATCTATTTTATCTGCAGATGATTTAGAGCTTACTGCCAAAATGCATTCATATCCCTTGATAATGCTCACCATGGCTAAGCTGAAGCCTGTATTACCAGACGTAGTTTCTATAATAGTGTCTCCAGGAGATAAAATCCCTTGCCTTTCAGCTTCTTCAATGATGTGCAGCGCGATTCGGTCTTTGGAAGAATGTCCTGGGTTAAACGCTTCAACCTTGGCATAGAATTCACCTTCGATATCAGCAGTAATTCTGTTTAATTTGATTAAAGGTGTACTACCTATGAGCTGCAGTACATTATCAAATACATTCTGTGATTTGTCCATAAAATCTATTTATCGGTAACCAATTTAATGAATTGGACCTTTAAAACGTGGCAAAGGTAATATTTTTTTTTATTTGCTTATTCCTTCGAGCGACAAAAGAAAGGCAAACTCCTCTGCGTCCTCCCTTAAACTTTCGAAACGGCCAGAGGCACCACCATGCCCAGCATCCATATTGGTTTTAAGAAATAATTGCTTAAAATCTGTCTTTATGGCTCTTAATTTTGCTACCCATTTTGTAGGTTCCCAATACTGCACCTGCGAATCGTGCAAACCAGAAGTAACCAACATATTAGGATAATCTTGGGCCACGACGTTATCATAAGGTGAGTATGATTTCATGTACTCATAGTACAATTTATCATTTGGGTTGCCCCATTCATCGTATTCTCCAGTCGTCAATGGAATGGAGTTATCTAACATAGTAGTCACCACATCTACAAAAGGTACCGCAGCTATTACACCATTGTATAGCTCCGGAGCTTCATTAATTACGGCTCCAACTAAAAGTCCGCCAGCGCTACCTCCCATTGCATAAAGGTGCTGTGAACTTGTATACCTCTTTTTAATGAGATGTATGGAGCAATCAATAAAGTCTGTAAACGTATTCTTTTTTTTGAGTAGTTTTCCGTTCTCGTACCACTCCCTACCAAGATATTCTCCACCTCTGACGTGAGCTATGGCAAAAATAAATCCTCTATCTAGCAGGCTCAAACGCACCGAAGAAAAATGAGGGTCTACGGTGTGCCCATAACTACCATAAGCGTATTGTAGTAATGGATTGGTTCCATCTAAGGAAATACCCTTTCTGTAAACCAGTGATATTGGAATGTTCTCACCATCTCTAGCTTTAGCCCAAATACGCTCGGATGCATAATTGCTTTGCTTAAACTGGCCTCCTAAAACTTCTTTTTGTTTTAATACCTTTTTGGTTTTGGTTTCCATATTAAATTCAATGACGGAAGGAGGTGTGGTCAGTGCATTATAACTGAACCTTAACAATTCTGTATCAAACTCAGGATTTATGCTAGTGTAACACGTGTAGGTCTCACTT
>CAZGDG010000136.1:0-2459 GCA_964524415.1 uncultured Flavobacteriaceae bacterium | reverse complement strand
AAAAGGTAGATAGTAGTCCTCAGTTCCGTCCCATCGCTTAATTCTTATTTGATTCAGTCCATTTTCACGTTCACTTACAACCAAAAAATCCTTAAAAATGTCAATGGCCTCAATCAAAACCTCTTTTCTATGTGGCAGAACTACTTCCCATTTGTCCATATCCCTCTCCACTTCTGAGGTACGCATCAGTTTAAAATTAGTGGCTTTGTCCTTGTTTGTTAGGATATAAAAATGATTCTTATAGTGCGAAATACTGTACTCAATACCTCTAACTCTAGGACAAAACACTTCAAATTTACCCTTAGGATTGCTTGAATCCAGAATGTGGTATTCATTAGTAACCGTGCTGTAACAGGCTATAATAATGTACTTTTTAGACTTTGATTTGTAAACTGTAACACCGAATGTTTCGTCACCTTCTTCAAAAACCAAGGTGTCTTGATTCTCGCCAATTTTATGTCTATAAACTTGGTAAGACCGCAGCGTTACACTGTCCTTTTTTGTATAAAAAAAGGTTTTGCTATCGCTAGCCCATGCTGACGAACCAGTTGTATCTTCTATAGTATCACCAAAGATTTCTTGAGTTTCGAGGTCTTTTATTTGTATGGTATATTGACGTCTGCCAGTGGTATCTGTCCCAAATGCAACTTTTTTATTGTCTGGACTCACACTTATTCCTACTAGCTTAAAGTACGCAAGACCCTTGGCCATTTCATTGCAATCAAACAATAATTCTTCTGGAGCCTTTAGCGTCTCTTTTTTCCTGACGTAAATAGGGTAATCCTTTCCTTTTTCAAATTTAGTTATGTACCAATAACCATTGTATTTGTAAGGAACGGACGAATCATCCTCTTTTATTCTAGATTTAATTTCCTGGAATAGATTCTCCTGAAAGGCCTTTGTTTCTTTTGTTTCAGATTCGTAAAACGAATTTTCCTCTTTGATATAATCTATAACTTCAGGGTTATCCCTGTCCTTCATCCAAAAATAGTTATCTATTCTTGTATCGCCGTGAAGTTCAAATTTGTGCGGTATTTTTTTTGCTACAGGAGGATTTATGGCAGACTTTTTATTCATACGATTTTAAGAAATATTAATCTAAAAAAGAAGCGCAATTTACTAATTTTGCTGTCAAATCTATAAGCTATAAAATATGTTTGGAGATATGATGGGCATGATGAATAAATTAAAGGAAGCCCAGAAAAAAGTTGAAGACACTAAAAAACGTTTAGATACCGTAATTCTTGAAGAATCAAGTCAAGACAAAAAACTTAAGGTTACCATCACAGCAAACCGCAACGTGAAATCAATTTCTATTGATGACGAACTCTTGGAAGATAAGGAAATGCTAGAAGATTATTTAATCCTTACCTTGAACAAAGCCATAGAACAGGCGACTAAAGTTAATGAAACAGAATTGGCGGCTGTTGCTAAAGAAGGCATGCCTGATATCCCTGGGATGGATATGTTTAAATAGTTTTTAGTATCGATAAAAGATGTCTGTGCATCGCACTGGTATAATCCAAGTGCGTAACCATTCTTAATTTATTGCTACCCATTCCTATAATTTTGACACCCTTAGATTCCAAGTGGTTCAGGAATTCTTTTTCGTCAACCTCATCGTCCAATTCAAAAATAATGATATTGGTTTGTATAGGCTCTACTATTTTTATCTTGCCTCTAGACGCTAAGACCTCTCCTATTTCTTGTGCTTTTTGGTGATCTTCTGCCAACCGATTCAAATGGTGATCTAAAGCATATAAACCTGCTGCCGCAGCAAAGCCAACCTGGCGCATTCCGCCACCTAGTATTTTTCGGACCCTTATAGCATTTCCCATGAGCTCCCCTTTACCTAAAAGCACTGAACCCATAGGACAGCCCAGACCTTTACTAAGACAAACCGATATTGTATCAAAAAGATTTCCGTATTGTTGTGGTGTTTCATTCTTGGCAACAAGGGCGTTCCATAGTCTGGCACCATCTAAGTGATAGCCTAAATTATGGGTATCGGCAACAATTCTGAGCTTTTGAAGTTCATTAAAATCCCAACACGCGCCACCGCCTTTATTGGTCGTATTCTCTACCTCAATTAAGGTAGTTAGTGGACTGTGATAAAAATCTGGTGGATTAATTGCCTCTATGGCTTGGCTTGCCGTAAACATTCCTCGTTTTCCGTCTAGGAGTTTGCAGGAAATGCCACTATTAAATGAAGCTCCTCCACCTTCATAATTATAAATATGCGCATATTTATCGCAAATAACCTGTTCTCCAGGTTGTGTGTGCAACTTAAGAGCCGTTTGGTTTGCCATACTTCCTGTTGGAAAGAACAAGGCTTGGTCCATACCAAACATTTCTGCCAGTCGCTTCTCCAAAGCATTAACCGAAGGGTCTTCTTTGTACACATCATCACCTACTTGAGCATTCAGCATAGCATCCAACATTCCTTTTGTAGGTTTTGT
>CAZGDG010000135.1:0-4610 GCA_964524415.1 uncultured Flavobacteriaceae bacterium | reverse complement strand
TTAAAGAATTTGAACGCGATGGTTTGCTGGAATTTGAACGAAAGCAAGTCATTGTTACTGAAAAGGGACGACCTTTTATAAGAAACATCTGTATGGCTTTTGATTTGTTGTTACAGCGCAAAAAGCCAGACACACAATTATTTTCAATGACCATATAAAACTACAGCCATGAAAAGAATAATAGTACCCATTGATTTTTCTGAGCATTCTGAATATGCTTTAGAAGCAGCGGCCAACTTAGCCCAAAAATATGGCTCTGAGTTATTCGTGCTACACATGTTAGAGCTTTCTAATGCCATTTTAAACTCCAATGGAGCCGGTATTAATGAAGAAGCCGTTTTTTATCTAAAACTAGCTGAACAAAAATTTGAAACTTTTTTAGATAAACCTTATCTGGAAGGGGTAAAGGTAACACCGATAGTAAAACATTTTAAAGTGTTTAGTGAGGTGAATGACATAGCCAATGAAGTAGATGCTAATCTAATTGTTATGGGATCTCATGGTGTAAGCGGTGTCAAGGAAGTTCTTGTGGGATCTAATACAGAGAAGGTGGTTAGGCATTCAGATATTCCGGTATTGGTCATAAAGCACAATCCTATTTTATTGGATTTTGAAAAAGGAGTCTTTGCAAGTGATTTTTCAGATGAAGCTGTTATACCTTATCTCAACGCTAAGAAGACATTTGATAAACTAGGTGCAAACATGCATCTGGTATATGTAAACTCACCGGACGGGAACTTTAGGAGCACTATGGAAATTGATAAGAAAATATCACTTTTCTTGAAGAAAGCAGACGGTAGTTTGGATAACTTGCCAAATGTTCATGTCGTTTGTGATTATTCCATTGAAAAGGGAATTTTAAATTATGCCAATGTGATTGGTGCAGATTTAATTGCTGTGGCGACGCACGGCCGTAAGGGCTTGGCTCATTTCTTTGAAGGAAGTATTTCTGAAGATATTGCAAATCATTCTACCTTACCGGTAATGACGTTTAAGATATAGTTCTTGATGTTTTTGTTAGTAATGTTTGATATCAAGTAAGCGCCAGGGTTTAATCCCTGGCGTTTTTTTTAAAATCTATAACCTAATCGTAAGTGCAGATTAACTCCTACACCATCATCTTCGACACCAAAGACATTCTCCTCTAAAAAATAATCGACATAGCCAATACCGAAGCCTACCTCATAGGTAAAATGTTTGCCTACATTGCGTCGTACGCCGTAGGTAGGAATAATGGAGACATCACTGATTAAATTTGCGTTAGGTGGTAAATTTCCAACTACGATATCTGGATGATAGGTTATTTTTAAGGAAATAAAATTTCCTGTATTGCCATCTATACGCTTGGATTTGGACACTCGTCGGCCAAGGTTATAATACCAACGTGGTTCTAAAGTTATGGCCGGCACCATAATAAAGACCCTAGTTCCTACAAAGCTATTGGACGAAATTGCTGCATCAAGCCCAAATTCACTTCTCAGGGCAATTCTGTTGGTTAGCCGCGATTCATTATGGACCCAAATACCCAAGAATCCCGTTTGTATACCATAGGTGGATTTCTCCACACTAATATCTTGAGCTTGTGATTTAAAGGACAATATTAGAAGTAGACCTAAAAAAATAGTGGACAGTTTTAATTGGAGCTGATTTGATTTTATCATAGTAATTTTAATGACATTCAATAGCGCTGTTTGCCATCTCCACAACTGGAGCAGGTGACAAATAGGGGATACCCAAACCTAGTCCTCGAAGAATAAATAAGGCGCCTATGATGACAACAAAAACCGGTACGGCTTTTTGTATGCGTTGCTTGATATTACTGTTTAAAAATTTTCCAAGATAAATGGCAGAGGTCATTAAAGGAATGGTGCCTATACCAAATAGGATCATATATAAACTTCCTTCTAAAATACTACCTGTTGCAACTGCACCAAAAACAGCCATATAGACTAGTCCACATGGTAAAAAACCGTTAAGGAATCCAATTGTTATAAACGTATCTGCTGTCTTTTTTTTTAGGGCTTTACCAAGTCCAGACTTCACTTTTGAAATGATACGGTTTATTGGGCGAGACAAATTGTATTTCCCAAGTGTTTTGTAGGGAATAATGACAAGAACTATCATTAGCACTCCAACAATTATCGAGAGTTGTTGCTGAAAGCCAAAGAGATATAAGCTCTTACCAATAAGACCAAATAAAAGACCAAGTATACTGTAGGCTAAAATCCTACCAGTATGGTACACCGTAATTTGAGTAATCTTTTTAAAGGAATTTGTGCGGTCTACAGGTAGCATAAATGCAATAGGGCCACACATACCTACACAATGTAAGCTGCCTAAAAGCCCTAATATGAGTGCAGATAATAGCATGATTAATAGGTAATGGCTTCCTTGAAAAGGTAAGACTCTCCTTCATAGGCCCAATCAATAGAAATGTTCCAGCGACCATCCAATAAACGTTTGTCAGGTATGAGCAAATTGTGGTTAGATAAAGAAATGGAAATTTCAAAATCTAATTGTTTATTAGATGGTCTATATAGGAACACTTTACCATCAATTTTATTGTAGTCTAACTCTGGAGGGAAGCTAATTAAAATTCCCTCTTGTGTTTTTTTATAGGAAACATTGGTTTTCAGTTCTTTTGATTTGGATTCCTTATTAATATCAGTTTGAAAATTCAATTCTTTTTGATAATAATCCTCAACTACCAAATCATGATCATACTTATCGTTAGTGCTCATTTTTATTACGAAAAACATGATAAACGATATGAATCCGATTATGGCTAATACGATTGCTGTTCCCCAATTTATTTTCATAACAATTTTAATTTAATTAAAGGTTCTTGGCCCCAAGAAGCTAACGGTTGTAGTTTCTATAAGCTCATCTTTGCTGTAAACCTCAATCATAAGTTCATTTTTATCTCCAGAAAGATCGTTTTGATTGAGTTCTATAAACAAGGTGCCTTCTGCCAATCCTTGGGATTCAACCACAAAACTATCTTCTGTAGATACTAGTTTAATTGTACCATCAACACCTCTTAGTTTGAAACTTACATCTTCAATGTCTTTCGTCGTTTTATTTACGAGTTTATAGGTGTAGACATTACTTATAATATTATTCTCCTTCTTTTCATATAATTGTCCAGGAAGTCTTAAAACCCTGGCTTCAACATCATTTCTGAGAGCCAACATACCTAACAATACACCAATGAGAATTACTAGAACGGCAATATAGCCTTTCATCCTAGCGGTTAATTTAAAAGGTACCTTTTTCTCTATATTTTCTTCACTGGCGTAACGGATAAGTCCTTTTGGTAAGCCTACTTTTTCCATGATGGTATCGCACTCATCAATACAGGCCGTACAATTCACGCATTCCAGTTGGGTGCCATTTCTAATGTCTATGCCTGTAGGGCAGACGTGCACACATTGAAAACAGTCAATACAATCACCGTGACCTAAAGCCTCTCTATCTTCATTTTTTCTGAATTTCTTTCTTCCGTTTTCACCTTCACCACGTTTATGGTCGTACGCGACTACAATAGACTTATTGTCTAACAGTACACCTTGCAAGCGACCGTATGGACAGGCGATGATACATACTTGCTCTCTAAACCATGCGAAAATAAAATAGAATACTCCGGTAAAAATCAACAGTGGAATTAAAGTGCTTACATGAGCCGATGGGCCATCAACTATATATTGAATAAGTTTATCGCTTCCAATGAGATAGGCTAGAAAGACATTGGCTATTAAAAATGAAATCACCAAAAATATAAACCACTTAAAGACACGTTTTTTGATTTTTTCTGCATCCCATTTTTGTCTAGCCAGACGCATTTGTTTGTTACGATCGCCATCAATCCAATACTCAATGCGTCTGAAAACCATTTCCATGAAAATAGTTTGCGGACAGATCCATCCGCAGAAAATACGACCAAAACCTACAGTAAATAGGGTAACGAAAACTACACCAATGATCATGGATATCACAAAGAGATGAAAATCCTGTGGCCAAAATGGGAAACCAAAGATGTTAAAACGTCTTTCAAGGACATTAAACATTAAAAATTGGTTGCCATTTACTTTAATGAAGGGTGCAGCAAATAAGAAAGCTAAGAGAACATAGCTGACTATTTTGCGTTTGTCATAATATGGCCCTGAAGGTTTTTTAGGGAAAATCCAATTGCGCTTACCTTCTTCATCGATGGTGGCAATAGAATCTCTAAAAACTTCATTTTGTGGTGCTTCCATGGTAGGGTAGCTGTGCTACATTTTAATTATTAGACGCTATGGTTGTGCTTTCCATGTTAGTAGCTTCTTCATCAGCTGCTGCTTCGGTCTCTTCAGTAGTATCTTCGGTATCAACTTTAATATCTACATCGTGCACTTCGTCACCTGTTTCGGTGTCTTTTAAAGACGCATCTATCCAAATCTCACCTTCTGGGGCTTTTGGATTGGCAGGTGTTGTGCCTTGAAATTGAAGTACGTAACTGGCTACTTGCGCCATTTCAATAGGTTTTAGGTCTGTTTTCCAGGATACCATTCCTTTCCCGGCTCTACCACCTTCGGAAATAGTATTGAAAACATTTTTGATGCCACCACCTA
>CAZGDG010000134.1:0-5091 GCA_964524415.1 uncultured Flavobacteriaceae bacterium | reverse complement strand
TTTAGGATTTACTAAATTTTGCATCGTCTTAATGTATTCTGCAAGTTCTTGGAGCTTACTCACAGTTTCCTTGGTGCCGCTCTCCGTAAGTTTATAGTACTTGCGTAGTCTGTTATCTACTTTGGCGATTTCAACATCAAGAAGTCCCTCAGCTTCCAACTTATGCAATGCTGGGTACAAGGCACCTTCTGTAATATTTAATTCCCCTTTGGTTAGGTCTTTTACTTTTTGGGTGATTTCATAGCCATACATTTTGCCGTTTTCACTTAACAACTTTAAAATGATGGTATTTAAACTCCCTTTATATAATTTAGAATTACTCATGCTGCATTTTTATGCTTCGTCATTTTGAAGCTTTTACAAGTCGAACATAAAAATAAGACCCAGAGTGTTTAGATTGTCCATGCGCTGCTCATCACTGAACCCTTGGTTAGCGGTGGTTTCAAATTTGTCAAAATCCGACTGTCCAGAGAAATTAACACCTGCACTAAAGCCGTCATAAATTTCAAACATAAGGCCCACGCTTAACTGCAGTCCAAAGTTCCATCCATCAAAGACATCTTTTTGTGTGGCATTGAGAAATCTATATTCATCTTCAACAATAGTGTGGCCGTAGAAGCCAATATTGGTAAAGAAGCTTATTTTATCAGATACGTTGGTATCTATGGTAAGTAACAACGGAATTTTTATTAATGTTCTTTCGTGGTAAAAGTTCCCCAGCGCATTGAATCCTGTACCAGACAATTCCGTAAACCCAACTCCAGTTGCTATTCCTATTCTATTGCCAAAATTATAATTCAATAGTATTTCACCCGTATTGCTGTTAAGGTTGTAATTAGGCTGGTTGTCATTTTTTACCTTTCCGTAGCCAATGCCGCCATAGCCAATGATGTTAATCTTTGAAGGCGACTCGTCTTCTTGAGCTTGAACACAAAAGGTTAGTGCAAATGCAATTAATAGGGATACATAGTTTTTCTTTTTCATCGCAAACGGTTTTTTAAATGAGACAGAACAAATATATACAGAATTTTCTTATGCATAAGATACTTAAGTATGGTTTTGACACCTTTTTAAGAAAATTTTAATTCTTTGAACGGTTAAAATCACTATTCCCCTGACCTTAGTTTGTTTATTTTTGCACAAAACAAAGAGCAATGTCACGATTCCATAAGCTAACCGTAGCATCAGTAACACCATTGACGGCCAAATCCGTTGTTATCAGTTTTGAGGTACCAGAGGATTTGTCTGAAGCCTTTAAGTTTGAGGCAGGACAATACATTACATTGAGAACCACCATCAATGGTGAAGAGATTAGGCGCGATTATTCCATCTGTGCTTCAAAACAAAGCGGAACGCTTAGTGTAGCGGTAAAAGCTGTTGATAGCGGTGTCTTTTCTGTCTATGCGAATACGAAATTAAAGGCTGGCGATACCATCGATGTGGCACCTCCCAATGGTAGGTTTATTTTTGAAGCCAATGCGCAAAAGACGCGCACCATAGCAGCCTTTGCTGCCGGAAGTGGCATTACACCTATTCTAAGCATTGCCAAAACCTTACTCGAGGATGAACCTTTCAGTAATTTTATATTGGTCTATGGAAATAAAACGCCTCAAGACACCATGTTTTCCAAAGAGTTATTGGCGCTTCAAGAAAAATACGGCAACCGCATTCACATCCATTTTATCTACAGCCAATCTAACGAACCAGATGCTCTGTTTGGCAGAATCGAAAAAAGCACCGTTAACCTTATCGTAAAAAACAAATACAAAGGCATTACCATTGACAAGTTTTATCTGTGCGGGCCTGAGCCCATGATACATACCGTTAAAGAGGTGCTATTGGAAAATCAAATAAAGGAAAACAATATCTTATTCGAATTGTTTACCGCTCCAGTTCAAACTGAAAAAGACCAAGAGAGTGGTGCTGACCTTGCCGACGGAAGGACCTCAATAAAAGTTTTGGTTGATGATGAAGAATTTGAATTTGAGATGGGACAGGACCAGACCATTTTGGAAGCGGCACTAAAACAAGATATTGACGCACCTTACTCTTGTCAGGGCGGGATTTGTAGCAGCTGCATTGCTCGGCTAAAAGGAGGTACCGCAAAAATGCGCCAAAATAATATTTTAACAGATAGCGAAGTTGCAGAAGGCCTTATACTCACATGCCAGGCACAACCAACCGCATCGCATATTGTGGTAGATTACGACGATGTCTAAACGCTACCTATTGGACAGATCTTATTTATCACCTCTATAATTTGCTTTGGCGATATGGAAGCCGAAGCATTCTCATAATCTTCGGGATATTTATTGCCATAAACAGATGTTGGAATCAGCGGAAATTTTGTTCTGTCTGCTGTAAGTATGTAAGATTCTGGTTGGTTAAATGGAGCGAAACCAGCATAAGGATGCGTTACGCCCCAAATAGAGATTACCTTGACTCCGTACATAGCTGCTAGATGTCCATTTCCTGAGTCCATGGACACCATGGCATCTAAATTAGAAATCAGTGCCAATTCATCTTTAAAACTGAGTTTGCCAGCAACCGAAATGGTGTTTTTATATTTATTTTCAATAGTGGTTAAGGCTTTAGTTTCTTCCTTTCCGCCGCCAAACAAAATAATGTTATAATCCCTGGTAAGCCTTTCTATAACCTCCTCCATCAATTCTAACGGATACATTTTACCTCCATGTGCGGCAAATGGCGCTATACCAATGTTAAGCTTGTCGTTTTTGTTAATAAAGGTGCTCGAAGCAGCATTCAATTCTACTCTAGGCAATGTTAATCCTTTTGATAAATCAACAACCAAACCTAGCTTTTGAAACACCTCTGCATACCTTTGTGTTGTGTGTTTGAGCTGCTCAAAAACTCTTCCCGTAACTAAGGCTTTTTTCTCTCGACGACCTTTATCTATGGTTATGGCCTTTTTACTTAAGAGGAACAGCTTCAATACTTTGGTGCGCAGGACATTGTGGAGGTCTGCAATGGCGTCGAAATCTAATTTTAAAAGCTCTCTGGAAAGATTAAACAAGCCAATAACACCTTTGTGCTTGCCTTTGAAATCAACTGTAAATACAGTTACGTTAGGAATATCATCGAATATTGGTTTGAAAAAAGCGCGTGTAACAACGGTTAGTCTTACATTTTCGTTGTCTCTGACCACGGCCAATAAAGCAGGAACGGTCATGGCGACATCACCCATAGCAGAAAACCTAAATACCAAAATATGTTTAGGTTTCTGCATAATCTCAAAGAATTTTAAAAATTATTTTTTGCCTCTTAGAACAGGGTTGAGCTCTTCGTCGTTGTACATTTTCATTTGCTTATACACCTTCATGTACTTGTCCCCTTTAGAGATATCGTCTAGCAATTTATCAATGGCTTTGCTTAAATCTTCTCGTTGTTCTAAAAGAACCTGAAGTTTCTTTTCGCAAGCGGCTTTGTGGGCCTCAGATGCATCTTCTCTTATCGTTTCTAAATGCATGTGATAAATCTTCAGTGCTAAAATGGACAAACGATCTATCGCCCAGGCTGGACTCTCTGAATTAACCGTAGCATAAGGCTTAACCTCAACATCTTTGTACTTGTCTAAGAAATAACTGTCTATATATTCTACAGTGTCTGTTCTGTCTTGATTAGAAGCATCTATTTTACGCTTAAGTTCCAAAGCGGCAACAGGATCGATATTGGGATCCCTTATAATATCTTCGTAGGCCCATTGAACGGTATCAATCCAACATTTGCGGTAAAGTAAATGAGCGATAAGGTCTTTGTCCTTATCGTATTTGTTTTTAAAAGGTTGGTCTACCGTGTTTAAAACTTTGTAGGTTTTAATGGCTTCTTGAAATATTTCGTTGGCTCTGTGTGAAAACATTTTTAATTGAAATTTAATCTATGCAAATATAGTTTGAATTATTAACTTAAGCGCGCTATATTAAACCCTATAATGAAGATTCACAACCTCACTCAAAAACCCTCTATCCTAAACACTTTTATCTCCGAACTTAGAGATACTTCCATACAAAACGATAGAATGCGCTTTAGAAAAAATATTGAACGGATTGGAGAGATATTGAGCTATGAACTCAGCAAATCTTTGGCTTTTGAACCCAAAGTCGTTACCACTCCTTTAGGTAACCACGCCTCAGAGTTACCTCAAAACAACATTGTGATATGTTCCATTTTACGTGCTGGATTACCGTTACACATAGGACTGCTCAACTATTTTGATAGGGCGGATAGCGCTTTCATTTCGGCATATCGAAAACATAACCAGGACCAACGCAGCACCTTTAAGATTGAGGTTGAATACCTTGCCTGCCCAAGTCTAGATGGTAAAACTCTTATTCTGGCCGACCCTATGTTAGCGACGGGCCAGTCCATTATATCGGTTTTAGAAGCTTTAGAGCCATACGGCACGCCAGAAGAGATTCATCTTGTAAGCATTATTGGAGCCATGCCTGGTGTTACATACATTTCTGAGCAACTTCCTGAGGATGTACACCTTTGGATAGGCGCTATAGATAAAGAGCTCAATAATAGGTCTTACATTGTGCCAGGTCTAGGAGACGCTGGTGACTTGGCTTTTGGAGAAAAATTACAGCAATAGGCTTACAATAGGCACCACAATAAATAGCACTGGAAAAACCTCCTTGAACCATCGTTCTGAAATGACCTCCAGATAATTTGCTAGAATTATTGAAAACGGAGCAAAAAGGAAAATAAATTCGCTTCCATTTTTATTTGGGGCAATAAAAGCTACAAAAAGAGCAAGTAAAGATGCCCAAGCTATGAGGAAGTAAGAAGGTCTCAATTTTTTGTTTTTATCGCTCAAAGCATTGAAAAAATAAACTGTGGTCCACAAATAAGACGTTAAAACTACGGTGAGCCTCAAAATGTTAGCTTTACTGTTATAAGGTGTAAAGTCCAGGCTCGCAAATCTTTTAAAATTTGAAGGCATGAAATAAACGTCGTGTACCACGATGTTATACGCAACCAAAAGAATGATAAACGCAGCTATTCCCACAAAGGGAATTAATAGGTTTTTAATATTGTTTTGAGAGTGATAGATCAAAGCTACCAGCACCA
>CAZGDG010000133.1:0-5204 GCA_964524415.1 uncultured Flavobacteriaceae bacterium | reverse complement strand
GTATTGTCGGCTTTCGGATTAGTAGGTTGATCTTGCTCAACTTCTCTCTTAAACTTTCTTTTCTTCTTTGTATTTTCCATGGTGTATTTTTAGAATTAAACATTAGCGTCACAGGTGCACATGGTGCACTCCTAGCATCACTATAAAGTATACCCTGAAGAAAGCGATTATTTTAACTCGGTTACTTTTTTAATTGATGCTAAAAACCAAAGTCCTAAGCAACACCAATAGAAGTTGCAGCTCTTATTCCCATAGAACGTTTTAATCCTTCATTATCCAATTGTTCCTTTGATGGCATTACAAATGAATTGAATAATTAATAATATTAGAATAACTACTTCTTTTTTTATCCAGATAAAAGACCTCAAAACCCTTAATTCTTTTTTATACCATATCCATAACGCTCAGCGTAAACGTAAGTAAACTCTGCACCAAAGAATAGTATTAATGATGAATAGGAGACCCATAACAAAACTAGAACTACGGTCCCTGCAGCGCCATAAGTCGATGCTGGTTCTGCCTCACCAAAATATAGTCCGAGTAAAAATTTACCAATTGCAAACAAGATTGAAGTGATTAGCGCACCTATCCAAACAGTCTTCCATTTCACCTTGACATCTGGTAGGAATTTAAAAATAAGCGCAAACAATAGCGTAATTAACCCTATAGAAATCACCAAGTCAAAAGAATAGGCCACGTATAAAAATATATCTGGCATCGTTTCCCTTATATAATCACTAACCATACTGATAGCCGTAGTTAAAACAAAACTTACTAAAAGTAAAAAGCCAAGGACCAGTACAAAAGCAAAACTTAACAACCTATCCACTAAGATCGCCCATAGTCTAGATTGAGGCGTGGTGTCTACCTTCCAAATTTTATTAAGTGAAATTTTTAATTGATAAAAAACACCAGTTGCCCCAAACAACAATGTTCCTATTCCTAACACGGTGGAAATAGTATTCTTTTCAGATTTCTGTGTTTCGGTGATAATGGACTCAATAAAACCTGCAACATCCTTTCCAAGGACCGCTGAAAATTCTGCCGTTAACTTACCTTGCACTATTTCATATCCCCAAACCGAACCAACAACATTAATGGTAATAACCAATAGCGCTGGTAATGAAATTACCGCATAGTAGGCTACAATGGCACTAAGCCTAAAAGGATGGTCATTGAACCATAACGAGAAGGTTTTTCCCAACAAACTTGGTAAATGGCGTAACTTAAAATTTTGTTCGGGTCTTACCATAACTCAGCGTTATCAAAAATAGCATACGGCCCACAAATGTCAGCCTGAAGGAATCCGTACATTAAGAGAATCACACGAAAGTTTAGCCTAAATGTTTCTATTATAGCGTTAGTTTTCATTTAAAGTTTAACCTTAATTTTTGTAAATACTACATTATCATGTCGATTTTGGTAACCGTGCCAAATAATCGCTACACTCAAAATAATTGCTCCGCTTAAAGCCGTATAGGCAATCATAACATTGTCTTGAGCATGCCTTACATACAGAGCGATTAATGCCCATACACCTACAGCCGCGAATTCCCTCATTTTTCTAGCCATAATCATAAATATATTTATAGCTACCGTAGCGGCTACCATTATTAAAGTCCATTGTACAGGTGTTAAGAATCCTCCATTCCAACCTATTTTAACCAAAAAGGTAGCTACGTTCGCTATAGTTGCTACGGCTATCCAGCCAGTATAAAGACAAATAGGCCACCAACAAAATATAATTACTGGTAATGCTGTCTTATGACGTTCCATATTAGTATTTATAACGATTTTTAGAAGTGAAAAAAGAATACCGAACATGAGCACCAATGACATACCGATGTAATCATAAACAAATGCAATCACCCAGAGGCCATTTAATAAATTGGCAATCGCAAACCAATATCCAGATTTAACCATAAAGTCTAAGTGTTTCTGTCTGAAAAGCGCACTGTTAACCTGAAAAATCCCCAAAGCGAATAAGCTCAAAAAAATGAGTCCCCAAATACTAAAGGCATAATTTGCCGGTGTGAATAAATTACTGTAATTGTTACTCATCTCACCAATGGTAGTATCGTTGAAACGAAGAACCTGTGAACAATAATTAAAAGAAATTACGAGTATAACGGAAATCAGATTTATTAGCGGTAGTACTTTATACATTAGGAATAATTGTTTTATTGATTTTATTTGGTTTTAGCACGTTTAGATCTATTTATTTAAGTTAGCTGAAAAGGCACGATATCTTAATAAGGCAACAAAAAAGACACCACCCAGAGCATTTCCAAAGAGTGCAGTGACTTGAAAACCTAAATAATCCAAAAACTTTATCTGTGATGAGGTTATAAGCCCTGTAAATACCTCAATATTTCCAACTATACTATGGTGGAGACCAGCAAAACCTACAATAAATGTAATCATGTAGACCATGAATATGCGACTAATGGAATCTGTTGAAGAGGTAACCAACCAAGAAAGCAAGGCCATAAGCCAACCGGCCAATACAGCACTGGCAAAAATGGTATAATAGGAAAAATCTATAACATGAAGTGCGATGTTCTTAAGTGCCTCTTCATCAATGATTCCTATATGAGTTCCAACCCATACTAAAATTAAGGCTATTGCAATCCCTCCCAACAAATTTCCAAAAATAACGGTAGCCCATAGGACCGCCAACTCTTTCAGCTGTCGCTTTCCATGCAAAACAGGAAGAAAAAGCAAAGAGGTTTGCTCTGTGAATAAAATTGAGCGTCCCATGACAACCATAATAAATCCAACCGGATAGACAAAGGCGACTGCATATGGAATATATTCCGGAGGAATTCTACCCGCCAATAATGTATAAACCATAGCAATAAGAAGATAAGAGAATCCTAATTCCAATCCTGCAGTAAATGACCCTAAAAGCACTTTTGTTTTATTATGCTCATAGGTTTCCATGCCTTCGCAGAGTTGTTCAATTAAAATCTGCTTGTGAGTTTTTGGCTGCTGCGGTTTTGTAGTTTCCGAGGGTATTTTTTTGTCTTTAGTTGTGTCCTGTGTCTTCAAATTTGGAGTTACTTGAGTAAAAGCTTCTAATCCTTAATTAGGCCAATAATATCTTAATGGAATTTAAATCACAGTATTACAAACCATCATAAAATTAACCCAATGCGTTACACGATTTGGTTATATAATGTAATGGAACTCCCTTTAAAAAGGCAGCCATGAACATTTAATTTGCTTTAACAAAGCACGTCATAAATACTACCATTACAACACAACAACCTTACTGAATTGAAAAATATAATCTCACAAAATATTGGGGTTAAATATATTATTTATAAGTTTTATTCATTTATAACCCCATTTTTTATAGGGTTAATTTGTCTTTTTATCTATTTATATTGTTTTATACCCTCAAAAAAATATATTTTTGGCGGGAATTATCAATTTTTGAATTTTAAATCGCATAATACGTATGAAAAAAATTGAAGCCATTATCAGAAAGTCGAAATTCAGCGACGTTAAAGAGGCCCTTCATGATGTTGGAGTGAATTTTTTCTCCTATTGGGACGTCACTGGTTTAGGTAACGAAAAAGAAGGTCACGTGTACCGTGGCGTCAGTTATAGCACTAGCGACATTCAACGTCGGTATCTATCTATAGTTGTCAATGATGAATTTGAAGAAGCTGCCATACAGGCCATATTAAAATCTGGAGCCACAGGCGATGTTGGTGACGGTAAAATATTCGTTTCGGACATTAAAGAATGCTACCGAATTAGAACTGGGGAAAAAGGAGGTCAAACACTTAATTAAATCTTATGGAAGTTCTTACAACAAATAATGTTTGGATGATGATATGCACGGCCTTAGTCTTTTTTATGCACTTAGGTTTTGGTCTATTGGAAATAGGACTAACGCGTCAAAAGAATACCCTTAATATCCTATTTAAGAATATGTTCATTATTACCGTAGGGCTATTGTTATATGCTTTAGTTGGTTTTAATTTGATGTATCCTGGAGATTTTAATGGCTTTTTCGGTTTCGCTGGCTTCGGCTTGGATTCTCCCGTTGGCAGCAGCGGAAATTTAGACCTTTCCTATAATTCAGGCTACACCTATTGGACTGATTTTCTCTTTCAAGGTATGTTTGCCGCTACGGCTGCAACCATAGTTTCTGGAGCAGTTGCCGAACGTATTAAAATCGGCCCATTTATGATGTTCACCGTACTTTACGTCGGTTTGGTTTATCCTATTGCTGGCTCATGGAAATGGGGCGGTGGTTTCTTGGATGAACTTGGTTTTTATGACTTTGCAGGATCTACTTTGGTTCACTCCGTGGGAGGTTGGGCTGCACTGGTAGCCGTTTTTCTACTAGGTGCTCGATTAGGAAAATTCAAAAATGGAGTCTCACAGGCCATTCCCGGACACAATATACCGCTTGCTACTGCTGGAGTGCTAATCCTATGGTTGGGCTGGTTTGGGTTTAATGGTGGATCGGTACTCTCTGCAGACCCAGCAGCCACCTCACTAACTTTGGTCACTACCTGTTTAGCCGCTGCAGCAGGAGGCGTAGCTTCCGCGATGGTATCAACGGCAATTTATAAAAATCTGGATTTAACCATGTTTCTTAATGGTATCTTGGGAGGCTTGGTTGGAATTACGGCAGGTGCTGATGTCATGTCACCAACGGATGCCATAATTATTGGTATCGTTTCAGGGACTTTAATTGTTTTTGCCGTAAGCTTTATTGACAAACTGCGTTTAGACGACCCTGTGGGTGCCATTGCAGTGCATCTCGTCTGTGGTGTTTGGGGCACATTAGCCGTTGGAATCTTCGGATTTAAAGCTGCAACAAATGACGCTGGAGAATTTTTAAGTGACAACGGACAAGTCGTAAGCACCTTAGCTGAAGCCGCCAATGAGCTGGCATTTTTACCGCAACTCTACGGCGTTCTGGCCTATGCGGGAATTTGTGTCGTTTCTTCATTTATCATCATTTTTACCATGAAGAAAACAGTTGGCATAAGAGTCTCACAACGCGAAGAGCTAGAAGGCTTGGATGCCCATGAACATGGCATGGATGCTTATCCAGACTTTAGACTCAACGAACACTAACTTTAGTTGATAAAACTAAAAAAGCCCTTAAGTTCTAACCTTAAGGGCTTTTTTATTCCTTAAGCCGAATTTCGACTTGCATTAATATTTCCGAATAATGA
>CAZGDG010000132.1:0-5376 GCA_964524415.1 uncultured Flavobacteriaceae bacterium | reverse complement strand
TGACTTCGAAGCTATTATATACACTTAAATCCAGTAAGGGCAGGATTGGTCAACAAAGCATCAGAATATTTATATTCTAATGCCTTTAATTATGTCAACGGGGATGGTTTACTGTGCATTACCCTTGCAGAGAATCCTGTGATAGATGTCTTGAAACAGCCTACATTTTGGAAAAGTATTTCATGGTAGTTCAAGACATAAATTTATTTTATGAAAGGGTGGTGGTGCGAAGTTATAAACTATGCACAGCAAGGAAAAAGCCTCCCTATCCCGAAACCTCGGGACCTCCGAGGGAGGGACTTTTTAATCAAAGGCATTATTAAATCAGTGCTTTTAATACTACCCTCTACCGACTACCCACTACTTACTAAAATTACCTCTTCAACGTAAAATGACTTGAAAACACCGCAGGCACTCCAGTTTGTGGATCTGTAAATTCGACTCTAAACCAATAATCCTGCGCGGGCATGAGTCGACCTTGATAAAAGCCATTCCAGCCAGCGAGTCGAGGATTGCATTCAAATAACAGCTTCCCATACCGATCAAAAATGTAAATTACCGCATCAGGCTGATTACGCAACGCACTGATGTTCCAAAAATCATTTATACCATCAGCATTTGGGGTGAAAAATGCTGGGAAGCCAAGAATGGTAAACTCAACCGTGCGTTCACCACAACCCGAAGTATCGCGTGCACTGATGCGACGAACACCAATATCTAAGTTTTCGAAAACCAGACTGCTTTGCCCGGCTTGCAGACTGATCCAAGGTCCATCGTCCAACTGAAATTCAAACTGACCTTCGCCTTGAATGTTGTTCACTTCAACCCGATTATCTCCTGAAAATGCAGGAGACAACACATCGACGGTAAAGCTCGGTGGATTGATGGCTTCTACTGTTGTGCTTTGGGAAAAACTACAAGCGGTTAACGTGTTTGTAACAATCACTTCATAACTTCCTGCGGCCACTACTTCAAGACTGGATGATGTGTTTTGTAGCAGTTCGCCATTCAAAAACCACTCAAACTCAAATGCAGTTTCAGGCAGATTAGTATCTAAAACAGGCGGCGAAAAATTATTCTCGATGACTTCACCTGTATCGGCATCAATGCAAAGGAAAGCAGTTACAGGTAATTCAAAAGCAGGTAAAGGGTTCAACAAAATGTCAAAAGAGACTTGTGTTGGCGAGACACACAAAGTTTCAATATTTACCACTTCGGCGATGATTTGGGTTTCTGCGGTATTGACTTCAAAACTTTGTGGATTGTCAATAGAAATCCCTGCATTAAAATTCCCTAAACCTTCATAATACACCACCAAAGTTTCAGCATTAGGATTAGGATTGATGCTGTCATCAAATTGGGTTAAATCGACGTTAGCTAATAATTGTTCGGGTGTTTCACTGCACAAAATTACATCGTCAATTGCTACATCGTCTATCACCGCACCTGTCAAGACGTCTAACTCAAAACTTGCGACAGACACACAATTGTCGCTGTCGCTAACCCGAATCCAGAGGGTTTGGGGATTACCGGTGTTGACAAAATTAGCGGGATTTTGAATGGGGTTGGTATTGGCTAAGGCTTCATTTTCAGACAAAAAATAAGCCACCTCAAAAGTTGAATTATCGTTATTTAAAATAATACTGGCGTTGATGGCGGTCAAATCAAAGCTAGCCGTATTGCCATCAACAGCACAAGCCGACAATACAGGTTGACTAGAGTCCAACTCGGGATTTGCTAAAACCTCTATCTCTAAAGTCCCCGTAAAACTACAGCCATTGCCCGTTTCTTCGGTACGGAAAAATATTGTTTGATCATTAGCGACAGTATTTGTAAAAGGCGATGAAATGGGGTTAGTGTTATTTTCAGCTTCGTCTGCTGTCTGATGAAAACTTACACTGATATCTGGATTATTAAAAGAAATATCATCAATACTTTGGTTTAAATCAAATTCAGCAAAACCATCATTATCGGTATCGCAGACTTGTAGCGAATTGGGTGAAAAATTAACCTGAGCAGCATTGGCTACAGAAATGGAAAAGTCTGCCGTCAAAAAACATGTGACTGGTGAATTTGTATTTTCTAATCGTAACCAAATCTGCTGTGGGTCGCTCAAGTTTTCATAAGTGGTTGGATCAGGAATTGCATTATTATCAGAAAGAGCATCAGCTTCCGATACATGATAGGAAATGTTATAATCAGCCGGATTTTGATTGCCGAGAGCTAAAGCTGAATTTTCAGTCAGGTCGAATACGACAGACTCACCCGGAAAAATACAGGCTTGAATATTTAAGTCGTTAATATTGTTGATAGTTACGGCAAAGGTGCTAATATCAAAAACTGCCACTGAAAAACAAGTTGGGTTACTTGTGTTTTCTGCCCGAATAAAAATCGTTTGGCTGTTATTAAAGGGCTCGTAGGCAGTAAAGTTTATAATGGGATTAATATCATTTTGAGCATCTACAAAAAACTCATGATAAGTGATGGTAGTGTTTGAAGGATTTGCAATGCCTATAGCAGAAGCGTTATTGATGCTTAAATCAAAAAGAACTATCTCATCATTTTCCTGGCATTGGTTTAAGTTGATGGTTTGTTGAATGTCCGGCGTGTCTTGATAACTGACTTGAAAACTCTCGACAGTAAAACAGGCAGGAGCTTCTGCATTTTCGACCCGGATAAAAATCTGCTGCGGATTGCTGGTTAACATAAAACTCTCCGGATTGAGAATTGGATTATCACCATTTTGAGCATCGCTGTCTGATGTAAAATATTGAAGGTCAAAATTTTCAGGAACTGTAAACCCCAAGCTGGATAAGTTGTTTTGAGTCAGGTCTACGGGGTTGTTTGTGGAGAGGTTGCCGCAGGTGGAGAGAGGAGTTGGTGGGTTGATTAAAACAGGTGTTTGAGGAATAAAAAGCTCAACTTCAATTCTATTATTAAGCACATTACTTTCATTGACAGGATTTGTGCCGTCTTGAATTGTATTGGCTTTTAATATTAACGTGCTGATGTTTGGAATGTTATCAGGAATAGTGACATCCACTGTTTGAGTTTCTGAACCATCGATAGGTATATTGTTTTGTGTAAAAAAAGTATCTAAGAATATTTCATTATTATTCTCACTTAGTACAAAAATTGAAAACGGTGTATTTGCTTGAAGCACATCGCTGGAGTCAAAATTGTTAATATTAAGAGTAATGGAAATATCTCGATCATCACAGGTATCTTGATTGATAATTTCAACAAATTCGATTGTGGCATCTGGTAATTCTGATCGTGTAATCGTGACAACGTTTTGGATGAATCGATTAAATAATGAACTAAAAGTTAAACTAGCTTCAGTATCACCTACTTCGAGATAATTAGAAATATCGAAAAAATCTAAGTCTAAATTGAAAACGTCATTTTCTGCCGTGTAAGAATTCGTTCCATTAAATGGATTATCTACGGGATTTAAAGGTGTATTACTCAGTAAATTACCATTAAAGGATATACTTTCATTAAAAAATAAATTAGGACTTCCGTTCCATGCTAAAAATCCCATACGTGCATCTTGTGTATTTGTAATATTTAAGCTGCCTATATTTATTGTAGTTGAAGATGTAATGCTAGATGGTTGGCCGTATACGGAAGCAAATCCATCGTAAATATTTACTTGTTGAATTGGTAATGTTGTATCCCTATAAACTACCAAAATTGACCAGCCACTGAATTGCAGACCGCTTGAGCAGTATCCTGACAATAAAGGAAATGAATTTAAATCTAGATCTGAAAACAGGTATGTTCCGGAGCCAAAATTTTGAACTAAATCTGAAATATTTTTGAATGCTCCGTAATAATTAAAAACTCCTGTTTGTTCAGGATTGACCACATTGATTTCATCAGCAAATATAGGCACTCCATTAAGTAAAATCTCTGGATCGAAAAGGCCATCACCTATACCAGACCAATATAAGTATGCGGCTTCAACAGTTTGTCCAGCTGCTAAATTCAAAGTAGCTGAAGACTGAGTAAGTAATTGACATGGTGGTGGTGGACTTTGCCAATTGTCAAATTCGTTTAATGTATTTCCTATTACTTTATAATCATATTGTCCATTAAATTGAGCACGTAATTCTAGCGGCACAACTGCAGGTGGTAATTGCGCAATGATTTTACTATCTACTAGTAGAATAAAACATAGTATGATTAAAAATTTGAAGTAGGAATTCATATACTCAAAATTAAATTTATTAACAGTTAATTTAATTACACAAATGTTAAAATCAGCTCTTCGAAGTCTGTGACTTCGAAGCTATTATATACACTTAAATCCAGTAAGGGCAGGATTGGTCAACAAAACATCTGAATATTTATATTCCAGTGCTTCTAATTATGTCAACGGGGATGGTTTACTGTGCATTAACCTTGTAGAGAATCCTGTGATAGATGTCTTGAAGCAGCGTACATTTTGGAAAAGTATTTCATGGTAGCTAAATGTATAAATTTACCCTATGAAAGGATGGTGGTTGGAAATTATAAACTTCGCACAGCAAGGTATTATTTTTTAATGATTTTAAAGATTTTCTTTTGTTGCATTCCAGTTAATTCTAAAAAATATAATCCTGATTCAAACTCCAACATATTTATAGATAAAAAATCTTTATTATAAACACGTTTGAGTTTTTGTAGCCTTCCGTGAATATCATAAATTCTAAATCCTGTAACATTTTTTGTATTTGTCAAATTACAGTTATTTGTAATAATCGAATTGTTCAGAACAACAGGGTCTAAGCTGTTTTCAAATGGATTTTTACTTAAGTTATACAGTGGCGTACAACCAGCTATAGAATCTAAATTAGAATAAATCAAGTCTGAGTTAGCGCCTTTAAAATGACAGCTAAGATGTCCTACGCCATTAATGTCAGGTTCACCACTTGGTGCTGTGACAATAGATAAAGACCCTATGCCTTCTATCCATATGGCATTATTGAAACTTACGAGATTAGATGATGAAGGCGATAAATAGTAGTGTTTATAATTCAAACCATTATTTAGCGGTTTATCTACAATCGAATCAACAATATAATAGCCGGCATTTTCCAGAAAAGGTGTATTAGGATTTTTCATATCTATGCTGTCACCAACCATTAGTGAATAATCATATAGGAGATATTCATTTTTTTCGGAGCCTATAATATTTAAATAAACTTTCTTCTCTTGCACATCTTCTCTTAGTAGAAATGTTCTTGAGATGTAGTGATAACCATCTAGTATTTTGTAAACTTTATTATCTACAATCGTATCACCATCCGTAAAATACGCATCGGTTAAACAATCAAAAAAACAATAGGTAACTTGCCATTCCGCATTTTGGTCCAACATCGGTTTGTAATT
>CAZGDG010000131.1:0-5607 GCA_964524415.1 uncultured Flavobacteriaceae bacterium | reverse complement strand
GAATTGTTCAAAGTGATGATTGTAATGTTTTCTGTGGAACAAATTCCATTCATATCGATTGAGATGTCCAAATACGATATTCTTTAAAGTAGCCTCTGGATGCTCCTTGAAATAGGCAATGTGGTCGTCATAAGCCTCAAGCAGCTTTTGCTTGGCAGTATCCAGATCTTCGTGCTTTAAGGTCTTTAATTCTTCCTCCAATTGTGGTGGAGCAGCAAAATCCCTTGGCATTTTTTCATAATTATAGAGCGTCGCATGTACTTTTTCCATAATCTTCTCTGGCGTTGAAAACTCAAAATCCTGAATTTCTCCAGATGAGATTCTAGTGGAGTACTCCAAATGCTCCACCATATGCTGCGGTGTCATACTTCCCCAGAGCGGCTTGGTGTCTTCGGTTAGCTTATTCAAATAACCCTCAATAGTTTCTCTATTAATTTCCACAAATGTTTCTTGTTTCTTTTGCACCATGGTTAAAATAGTAGCAACTGCCACCAGCGGACTGTCCTTGGCTGTTTTCTGACTATCGGGTCTATTTTCAAAATGTGCATCGAACACCTCAACATGCCATTTAACAATACCACTGGGATGTTCTGCCGAAGTCACATCACGATCCACTTTTTCTTTACAGGTCAAACGCACATAAATGGTATCATTATGATACAAAGGCCTCAAAAATCGGATACTGTCCAAACCATAGTTTGCTGCAACAGGTCCTTTGTTTGGGTATACAAACAGTCCTGCTGCTGCAGAAATGATGAAATACCCATGCGCCGTCCTCTTTTTAAAAATACTGCCATCTAATGAGGTAATATCTGTGTGTGCATAGAAATGATCCCAGGTGAGATTGGCAAAGTTGATAATATCCGAATCTGTTAGTGTTCGCTTATGGGTTTTAAGCGACATTCCTGGTTGTATGTCTTCCCAATGATATTTAAATGGATGCTCTTCTGCCTCTTTATATTTAGCGTTTTGTTGATAGATTCCCGTAATTGCTGTAATGGTCGTTGGTGTACCTTGAATGGCAGTTCGTTGCAAATAGTGCTTAATACCGCGCAGACCTCCCATTTCTTCACCACCTCCAGCTCTTCCTGGACCACCATGAACCAGATAAGGCAGTGGCGAACCATGTCCTGTACTCTCTTTGGCACTCTCCCTGTTTAGCACTAAAATTCTTCCGTGATGGCTAGCAGCGTTGACTACATAATCAGTAGCGATTTTGTCATCAAATGTTGCTATTGAAGACACTAATGACCCTTTACCCATTTTAGCTAAAGCAACTGCTTCTTCCATGGTCTTATAGGGCATAATAGTGCTTACAGGACCAAAGGCCTCACGCTCATGAACGATAGTATTCTCAAATGGACGGTCCGTTCTAAGAAGGATTGGACTAATAAACGCCCCTTTCTTAGCATCAGCGCCAACTGTCTCGATTTTATCAAGGTTTCCGTAGACTATTTGTGCCTCTTTCGCTAAATCGTTAACGGAATCCTGAACCGCCTTTACTTGTTGATGACTTATCAAAGAACCCATTCTTACCTCCTTCAGTCTTGGGTCACCGATAGTGACTTTATCAAGCGCTTTGCCTAAGGCTATTTGAACATCCTCTACCAAATTCTCTGGTACGATGACTCGTCTTATGGCTGTACATTTCTGTCCGGCTTTTACGGTCATCTCTTTACGAACTTCCTTAATGAATAAATCGAATTCTGGCGTACCAGGAACTGCATCTTCTCCAAGTATGGAGGCATTTAGCGAATCTGCTTCGGTTGTAAAGGGTACCGATTCTTCAATTAATCTTGGATGTGCTTTTAGTAAACGTCCTGTGGATGCCGACCCTGTAAAGGTTACCACATCCTGGGATTCTACCGTATCTAATATATTGGTAATTGTTCCATTTATGATTTGCAAAGCACCTTCTGGTAGAATTCCTGAGTCAATTATGGTTCTAGCAACGGCTTCGGCCAAATACGATGACGATGGCGCTGGCAAAACAACGGCAGGCACACCCGCCATCCAGTTAACGGCACACTTTTCCAACATTCCCCAAACAGGAAAATTAAAGGCGTTAATATGTATGGCTACACCTCTTTTTGGCACCATAATATGATGTGCCATAAAGCGTCCGCCACGTGACAAATCGATAGGGTCACCTTCTACGTGGAAAGGTTGATTTGGAAAAAGCTTTCGTAACGAAGCATTGGCAAACAAATTTCCAAATCCGCCTTCAATATCAATCCAACTATCTACTTTGGTGGCGCCCGTTCTATAGCTTAAGTCGTAAAACGCATCTTTTCTTTTGGTGAGATAAAGCGCCAATTTTTTGAGCATGTTGCCTCGTTGCTGAAAGGTCATTTTGCGTAACACTTCACCTCCCTTTGTCCTTCCATATTCTAGGACACCTGGTATGTCTAAACCTTCAATCGCAATTTTTGAAAAGGCTTCACCAGTTATGGCATCATAGACAGGTAAGCCATCTTCCTTTCCTGTGGTCCATTGACCTTGAACGTAGTGTTGTATTTTTTCCATATTAAACGCGTTCTAAAATTGCTGCATAGCCTTGGCCCACACCAATACACATGGTAACCAAAGCATAGCGTTTTTGTTGTTCGTGTAATTCCATTGCTGCGGAATACGCTATTCGTGTTCCTGTTACACCCAAAGGGTGACCAATGGCTATGGAGCCGCCATTAGGATTTAACCTTGGATCATCATCTGCCAATCCCCAAGCCCTAGTACAAGCCAAAGCTTGAGCCGCAAAGGCTTCATTTAATTCGATGATGTCCATATCGTTCATGGTTAATCCTGCTTTCTTCAAAGCCTTATTCGAGGCCTCTACAGGACCAATACCCATAATTCGCGGTTCTACGCCAACTACGGCAGAACTCACAATCCTTGCCAATGGTTTTAAACCGTACTTTTGAATAGCCACATCTGAAGCAATTATGGTCGCTGCCGCACCGTCATTTAATCCTGAAGAATTACCTGCCGTTACGGAGCCTCCATCCTTTTTGAAGGCAGGTCGAAGCTTAGCCAAGACCTCTAGGGTTGTATTTGGCTTTACAAATTCGTCCGTATCAAAGTGAATAGGGTCTTTCTTGCGCTGTGGAATTTCTACAGTTACGATTTCCTTGGCTAAACGCCCATTAGCTTGTGCTTTGGAGGCTTTCATTTGACTCCAATACGCGAATTTATCTTGATCTTCGCGTGAAATCTTATATTTTTCCACTAGATTTTCGGCAGTGACTCCCATGCCATCCGTACCATACATCTCATGCATTTTAGGATTCACAAAACGCCACCCAAAACTCGAATCGTACATTTTTGAGTCGTTACCAAATGCACTTGATGGTTTTGCAATAACATAAGGTCCTCGCGTCATATTCTCTACGCCACCAGAAATGAAAACATCTCCATCGCCTGCTTTAATAGCTCTGTTAGCATGTATTATTGCTGATAACCCTGAGCTACACAATCTATTAACCGTTTCTCCTGGAACGGTGAATGGTAATCCTGCCAGTAGCGAAGCCATTCTTGCCACGTTACGGTTATCCTCGCCAGCTTGATTGGCACAGCCCAAGATAACATCATCGTAAGCTTCTTTAGGAATATTTGGATTACGACTAACAACTTCCTTAATCACTAGAGCGGCTAAATCATCTGTTCTAACAGCAGATAATGTGCCTTTATAACTTCCTATAGGTGTTCTTATTCCGTCTATGATATATGCGTCTTTCATTACATTTTTAATTCTTGAGTAATAGCTTTAGCTAAATTCCTATTATTTGAATAATAAACTTCATTTGCCTCTACACTAAATTTTCGTTTGAGTAAAATTTCCCTATCCGTCATATCAATTAACATCATATAAAAATCAAAATACATTGTCTTTTTTGGGTCTATGAAAACTGATTGACCAGTTTCTTTTTGTATACGAGTTAAATTAGATTGGACAGTCCCAAGGGCAAAAACACAAACCGTTGTTTCTTCTTCTAAAATATCAGAAAATTGAATTTCAGAGAATGAATTGACAGTAGATGGTATTGAATCATTCAACTGATATTTATACTGGGTTCTACAATTTTCTTTTCTTAATTGTTTTTTTAGCTTTTTAAATAGTATTTGGTAAAACTTTTCTATTTCCCAATGTCCAGCTGAAAAAAACAAAATTGATTTGGGTAAAGAATATTCCTTACTTGAAAATTCCTCGATTAACTCGACACCTTTAAATTCTCGTTTTTTGGTTTGAGCGTAATTGAAACTCGTAAAAAACAAAATCGATAAAAGGATTATTTTCATTCCCAATCTTTTTGAGTTCTATAAACTATGCCTTTAAACAAAGCTACTAATTCTTCGCCACGCTTCACTTCCACTACATTGAATCCTAATTTATTTTTAACCTTTTCTATGACCGACTCTGCTATGAGATAATCTCCCTCTTCCAATGCTTCAATATGGTTGATACTGGTTTCAATAGAAACCGCATATTTTCCATGGGTATTGGCCGCAAAACCAAAAGCCGTATCGGCTAAAGCATAGCTTATACCACCATGAGCTTTGTTCATGCTATTAAGCATTTCGGGTCGTACTCGCATACCAACCTTACAGCGCCCAATCTCACATTCTAAAATCTCAATGCCCAGCCAAGTACTAAAAGCATCTTGCGAAAGCATTTTGTATGGAATGGCTTCTCCCTTCATTAAAAAAATGTTTTGCTCTGCCTTTTCATTCGACGTAATAATGGACTGCAACGGTAACGGTCTTCATGGTACTCATTATACAATTTATCCATTTCATCTACACACCAATCAATTCCCTTTTCGTCAGCCCAAGCCAAGAGCCCTTTAGGGTAATTTACGCCTTTTGTCATGGCATTATCAATATCTTCCGCTGAGGCAATGTTTAAAAACAGTGCGTCTGCGGCTTCATTAATGAGCATGACTAAAACACGATTACATATTTGCTCTGCTAGAGACTTGTCGACTGCGCTCGAAGTGCCATTTAATACACCAATGGGTTTGCCACTTTCATCATATTGGTAGTATCCTTTACCAGATTTTCTTCCCAAATATCCTGCTTCTGAAAGGCGTTTTTGGGTAAATGACGGTTTATACCTCGCATCGTAATAAAATGCTTCAAATACGGTTTCCGTTACGGTATAATTCACATCATTGCCAATAAAATCCATTAACTCAAACGGTCCCATCCTAAAACCACCTAAGGTCTTCAAGCTCCAATCTATCGTTGCAAAATCGGCAATTCCTTCTTCGTAAATGCGCAATGATTCTCCATAGAAAGGCCTTGCCACTCTGTTTACGATAAAGCCGGGTGTATCTTTAGCAATGGCGACTGTTTTTTTCCAATCGGAGATAATCTTTACGGTTTCTTCGAGAACGCTATCGGAAGTTTGTACTGCAGGTATTACCTCAACCAACTTCATTAGCGGTGCGGGATTAAAGAAATGAATCCCAATGCAACGTTCTGGTTGTTGCAAGGATGCCGCAATTGAGGCTATTGATAAACTTGAGGTATTTGAGGCAATTATACATTGATCTGAAACATAGCCTTCCAATTCTGAAAACACTTTTTTCTTGATGTCAAGATTTTCTA
>CAZGDG010000130.1:0-5744 GCA_964524415.1 uncultured Flavobacteriaceae bacterium | reverse complement strand
CACGCAACACTTGGTTCTTGTGGTACACTTAAAGCTGCCGCATCACTTGGAAAATGACTTTCAAAAATCGTTCGATAATAGTATTCTTCTTTATTTTGAGGTGTTTGAATCGGGAATCTAAAATGTGCATTCGCCATTTGTTCATCCGTAACTTCTTGGTCAACTACAGCCTTTAAAGTATCTATCCAACTGTAGCCTACGCCATCACTAAACTGTTCCTTTTGGCGCCAGGCGACACTTTCAGGTAACAAATCCTCAAACGCCTTACGAACTACCCATTTTTCCATACGGTCCTCAGTGATCATTTTGTCATTTGGGTTTAATCGCATCGCTACATCCATAAACTCCTTATCCAAAAAAGGCACACGTCCTTCTATTCCCCAAGCTGCCAAACTTTTATTAGCTCTTAAGCAGTCGTACATATGTAATTTGCTTAATTTGCGCACAGTTTCCTCATGAAATTCTTGTGCATTAGGAGCCTTATGGAAATAAAGGTATCCTCCAAAAAGCTCATCTGCACCTTCTCCAGACAATACCATTTTAATGCCCATGGATTTAATGACTCTTGCCATGAGATACATTGGTGTACTCGCCCTAACCGTGGTTATATCATAGGTTTCTAATTGATAAATGACATCTCGGATGGCATCCAGACCTTCTTGAATTGTAAATTGAATTTCATGATGCACAGTACCAATATGGTTGGCCACTTTTTTAGCTGCAGCTAAATCTGGAGAACCCTCCAAACCCACAGAAAATGAATGCAACTGTGGCCACCAAGCCTTTTCCTTATCATCAGCTTCTATGCGTCTTTCAGCATATTTTTTGGCTAACGCTGAGGTAATGGACGAATCCAGACCTCCAGAAAGCAATACTCCATAAGGCACATCACTCATTAACTGTCTGTGTACGGCATCTTCCAAGGCTTGTCTTAATTCTGAAATACTAGTGTCGTTTTCTTTTACACTATCGAAAGCTTCCCAATCGCGTTTATACCATTGCACTAATTTCCCGTCTTTACTACTTAAATAGTGACCAGGAGGAAATAACTCTATTTTGGTACAAACCCCTTCCAGTGCTTTTAATTCGGAAGCAACGTAAAACGACCCATACTTATCCCATCCCATGTAGAGTGGAATGATGCCCATATGATCGCGTGCAATGAAATACTCATCCTTTTCTACATCGTAAAGAGCAAAACCAAAAATACCATTTAGTTCGTCTATAAAACCAGTACCTTTTTCCTTGTACAATGCCAGAATAACTTCACAGTCGCTTTGCGTTTGAAAGGGGTAATCTTGAAATTGCTGCCGTAATTCACGGTGATTGTAAATTTCGCCATTCGCGGCTAAAACCAAGGTTTTATCTTTACTAAACAACGGCTGTTTACCTGAAGCCGGATCTACTATAGCTAAGCGCTCGTGAGCCAAAATCGCCTTATCATCACTGAATATTCCACTCCAGTCTGGCCCTCTATGACGAATACTTTTCGCCATTTCCAAGACTTGAGGTCTTAAGGTTTCAGAGGATTGTTTTATATCGAACGCACATACTATTCCGCACATAATTTTAAGTTTTATTAATATTTATTGAACAAATATGCGTTTAACATTTCATTTATTAAACATATAAAGTATATTCAATTACTTTTTAAAACTTAATGTAACATTTTTAATATAATATGTAAGTTTACCAACTAATTTTAATCGTTAATTTTTCAATTTGAAACATTCAACCTTAATCGTGTTATATTTCGAAATTCTTTGACTTGAAAATATCTTACACGATTCCCTTTGATTTGAGCTGTAAAGGTTTGTTTTTAGCTGTGAGAATGAATTGCTCTCACCTTGCAGAAGAGCTAATTTCTATATTCAATTAATTTCAGAAGCTACGCCATGAATTAAAACGAGGTTAAGAAATTCACAAATCCTTGTTTTTAAGATGGCTAATCTTATAATTTTTTTAAATTACGTACAACTAAAAAAACACTCTAATGAAAACAAAACAACTTTTTACATCAATAGCTTTTGCTATGCTATTAACTTTTTCATTTAATGCCAATGCTCAAGAATTTAGCGGATTAGATAAAAGCCCAATGGATGCGGCATCATTCCCAAGCTCTTACAAGGTTTCGGATAAACTTATAAAAATCACCTACAGCCGCCCACAATTAAAAGGGCGTTCTATTGAGGAACTTGCCCCTAATGGCAAAGTATGGAGAACTGGAGCTAACGAAGCAGCGGAACTCACACTTTACACAGATATGATGCTCGGCGACACCAAAGTTAAAGCAGGGACTTATACATTTTATATGATTCCTGGTGAAGGTAAATGGACAGCAATCATTAGTAAAGACCTAAATGTTTGGGGCAGCTATTTTTACAATGAGAAAAACGATGTTGCCAGATTGACTGTGCCTGTTACAAAAGGTGAGGAATACTTAGAGGCTTTTTCAATGGCTTTTGAAGAAGCTAAAGACGGCGTTCACCTTCACTTAGGCTGGGGAAATCTGCGCGTTGCAGTGCCTTTTACTAAGTAAATTACGGCGAATTACTAAAAAAGTCTCAATGAAGCGGTGTTTCATTGAGACTTTTATTTTGCTTTCAAATTCTGTTACAGCGATGGTACATCTGCCCAATTTTCACCAGATTTAATGCGGTAGAGCTGCATCTCAGAAACACCAAACTGTTTTGCAATTATCTTTAAACGTGTCCGTCTGTTTGGATCGTTTATCATTTTTTTAATGAGTCGGACCTTATTCTCGGTCAACTTGGCATAAGGACGTTTCTGTTTTTTCTTTGCCTCTATAAAAACTGGATTTTTCCACTGATGCAATTCCTTTTCTCGTTTTGTGGCCCATTTGAGGTTTTTAACATGGTTGTTTAGTTTGTCATAATCTAAATGAATCACATACACACCATCACCTTGTTCTAAAAAATGTTGGGCCACTACCTTATGGAGGTAGTAGGTTTTAAACTTTTTATATTGAATTTTCTTAACCCTGAAATAGGGATAACCATTCATAATATAAGGCTCAAATAGACGCGGTTTTCCATCTTTGAAACGAACTAAACGCCCATAATTTGAAACCTGATAATTTTCTTTTGGATTGACAGTAGAATCAAATTGAACCGGTTTCCAGATTTCTTTTCTTAAATCTTGAATACCTTCAAAAGTCATAATTAAGGGATTTTTAAGTATTTATGTGTTTGTAAGGAGACTTTCCACTTAGGGTGAGCCATAACATAGTCAACAATTTCTGGCATCATCTTCTCGCGTTTACTCCATTCTGGTTGAAGATACAAAATACAATTGTCATTGACTTTTGATGCTTGTTCTTCTGCAAAGCTAAAATCGTCCTTATTATAAACAATACATTTTAATTCATCTGCTTTGGAATAAATTTCCTCTGTTGGGCCTTTCATTTTTTTTGGCGAAAGACAAATCCAATCCCAAACACCTGTTAATTTGTAAACGCCAGACGTTTCAATATGAGTTTGAAGACCTTTGGCCTTTAATTGGCTAGTAAGCGGACCCATATCCCAAGTTAACGGTTCTCCTCCAGTGACTACAATGGTATTACTATATTTAGCTGCATTCTCAACTATCTTTGCCGTCTCTGTTGGTGGATGTAATTCTGCCAACCAACTTTCCTTTACGTCACACCAATGGCAACCTACATCGCAACCACCTATTCTAATAAAATAAGCTGCGGTACCTTTGTGATAGCCTTCGCCTTGAATGGTATAAAACTCCTCCATTAAGGGAAGCAATAATCCTTTATCAATTAGTTCCTGTTGTTCTCGTCGGGTCATAGGGCGCAAAGATAGTTTATAAAGTTAGAAGTATAAAGTAGGTCGCTCTAACTTTAATGTGGTTGATTATTTATAGAGAACAACTTAAAAAATCACTGAATAAGAATCTATTTGGCAGCAATGACATCGATTTCAATGCTTGCCCCTCCTGCCAAACCAGACGCGGCAAATGTAGTTCTGGCAGGTTTTTTAGAAAAATAATCGGAATAGACGGAATTGAAAGCGCTAAAATCATTGATGTCCCTCAAAATAACTGTACATTTTACAACATTCTCCAAATTAAGACCATGGTGATTTAAGACAGCTTCAATATTTTCGATAACCTGTCTCGTTTCTTCCTCTATACCACCCTGCACCAATTTGCCGGTTTTATGATTTTTTCCTATCTGACCCGTTAAAAAGAGTAAATCTTCAGTCTCAACAGCATCGCTAAAAGGTGCGCTATGCCTACTTGTTTCATGTGATTTATGGAATTCTATCTTAGTGGTTTCTGTATGGCATGAACATAACAAAACAAGAATTGAGAGAACGAGAAAACACTGTTTTGACTTCATTAACTTCGGTTTTAATCTTGATTAAAATTACATTATTTTTATGCAAATTTTTGGATGAATGAATAAAACGGACGCTTTTAAAAGCCAAATAAACGAAGGCAACTCCTTTAAAGGTGATTTTATAACGCTTGGAGCTGCCATGCTAGATGGAGAAACCCTAACAAATACCTTGGTTAATGTCCCATTAAAAACAATGAACCGTCATGGCTTAATTGCTGGTGCAACGGGAACAGGCAAGACGAAAACGCTACAAGTTTTAGCAGAAAATCTATCTGAAAAAGGCGTACCTGTATTGCTCATGGATATTAAAGGGGATTTAAGTGGACTTGCCAAACCAAGTCCAGGCCATCCAAAAATTGACGAACGTCACGAA
Source organism: uncultured Flavobacteriaceae bacterium (assembly GCA_964524415.1). Classification (GTDB taxonomy): domain Bacteria; phylum Bacteroidota; class Bacteroidia; order Flavobacteriales; family Flavobacteriaceae; genus Winogradskyella. Next base: position 1,002 of record CAZGDG010000130.1, on the reverse strand, counting down.
AAAATTGGTATCCCGTTTAACCCTAAGTCCTTTCCTGTTGAAATACTTACACTCTCAGAACAAGATGGTGTAAGACTTAGGGCTACCGTAAGCGAATTTGGACCCGTTTTAATCTCGCGTATTCTGGGTGTAACCGAAACCCAAGCTGGTATAATCTCAGTTATATTTAAATATTGCGACGACCATAAGCTCCCCTTGTTAGATTTGAAGGATTTTAAAAAAATCCTTCAATATGCTACAGGTGAGGGTAAAACCGAATTCCAAGAGGCATACGGACGTATTTCCACCGCTTCTACAGGAGCTATTTTGAGAAAGATTATTGAAATTGAGCAGCAAGGAGGCGATTTATTTTTTGGCGAAACATCTTTTGACACCCAAGACCTACTGAGAATTGATGAAAATGGAAGGGGTTATATCAATATCATAAGACTAACGGATATCCAAGATAGGCCAAAGTTATTTTCGACCTTTATGTTGAGCCTGTTAGCTGAAATTTATTCTACATTCCCAGAGCAAGGCGATAGTGGTCGTCCAGAACTCGTTATGTTTATTGATGAAGCGCACCTCATTTTCGACGAAGCTTCAGATGCTTTACTCAATCAAATTGAAAATATTGTTAAGCTTATTCGCAGTAAAGGTGTTGGACTCTACTTCGTTACACAAAACCCAACTGATGTGCCAGAAGAAGTATTGGGTCAACTAGGACTTAAAGTTCAGCATGCGCTAAGAGCATTTACAGCTAAGGACAGAAAGGCGATAAAACTCACGGCACAAAATTATCCAGTAACCGATTTTTACGACACTACAGAAGTACTCACTTCCTTAGGAATTGGCGAAGCCTTGGTTTCGGCATTGAATGAAAAAGGAAAACCCACACCTCTAGCAGCAACCATGATGCGTGCTCCTATGAGTCGTATGGACATTTTAACACCTTCTGAGCTTTCCAACTTATTGGCTGAATCTGAACTAGCAAGAAAATACAACGAAGATGTAGACCGAGAG
>CAZGDG010000129.1:0-5765 GCA_964524415.1 uncultured Flavobacteriaceae bacterium | reverse complement strand
AAGACCAATTTTTTCAATGTTGTAAAATGGATAGATATAGACTATCATGAATTAAAAATTGGGCATAATGCCGTATCACCTATCAGTGAGGTATCACGAATTGCATTTGATTTTTTGATTATTGCTACCATAAATCCTACAACTTTTGAGAACATCAAAAGGGAACTTGAATTATTTGGCATTGATGCACGCAAAATTGTACAATTTGTTACAGATGAAAAGGAAATAGAACAATTACTAGTAGATTCAGGATTTGATGAAGACTTTTGCTTTAAAAGTTATAAACCCAATTAAATAAGACACCTCAATGAGGTACAATGAAAATAGATACTATGCAAAAAAAGTTAATCATACTTGGCGGAAACCCAGAAACCGCCGTCTTGGTTGAAACCGCCGTTAATATGGGAATTTATGTTATCGTAATTGACATGAGTCCCAACTCACCAGCAAAATTAAAAGCGCATAAAAGCTATGACTTGGATGTTTTTGAGGTGGACAAGATTGTAGAAATTGCCCTAGACAACAAGGTAGACGGTGTTCTCGTTGGTGTTGCTGATATTTTGGTTAAACCCTATAAGGAGATTTGCGACAAACTAAATTTTCCCTGCTATGCCACTGATGGTGCAGTTGAGGCCTTTTGTAGCAAAGATGGTTTTAAAAAGTATTGTTTGGAGTTTGGCATTCAAGATATCCCAGGCATTTATATTTTGGAGTCTGATGGGTTGGATAAGGCCCATAATTTAGATTATCCAGTAATGATAAAACCTGTGGACAACGGTGGTGGTGTTGGGATGAAAATATGCAGAGATGCCGAAGACTACAAGGTATCCCTAAAGGCTGCATTCAAATACTCAAAGAAGGGAGTGGTTCTGGTAGAGCGCTACATGCAGTGTGATGATATGGCAGTTTATTATACCTTTAAAGACGGTATCCCTTATGTATCTGCCCTATCTGACAGAATCACAACAAAAAAACAGGGTGATGCAAGTCCTGTGTGTATTGGTGCTGTTTACCCTTCAAAACATAGCGAGCTGTTTATGGATACTATGCATCCGCGACTTTGTAAATTGTTTGAGGCCTTAAAAATTGAAAATGGTGTGCTCAATATTCAGTTTTTTGTTGAAAATGACGTCATCTACGCCTATGATCCTGGTTTTAGATTACAGGGCGAGGCTCCTCATTTACATTTATTGCACCTCTATGGTTACGACCATAGGAAAATGTTAATAGAATTTGCACTTACAGGTAGTTATGGCGGCTCAAGCTTCAATGACACCAATGATTTTTCATTTAAAAAACATAATGCCTGCACCGTCTGGGTCTTGCTTAAAGGTGGAACAATTGATAAAATTGAAGGTCTAGACACGATTAAAAAAGACAAAAATATTCACTTTGTACTGGAACGTTTTAAACAAGGTGATACGGTAGAAGATTTCATGCTGGGAACAGAAAAACAAGTCTATTCTAGAATCTATATGGTCTGCGAATCTATTGAGGAGGTCAATGCCAAAATCCAATTCATTAAGGAGAACCTTAAAATCAGCGATGCAATGGGCAATGATATGATTTTAGAATGGCTAAAGCCTTTTAATGAAGACGATTACAAATAGTTTGGGCAAGTTAGGAAATAAATAAAAATTCCAATTACAGCTTAATTCTAACGCTTAACACTTATCAACTTCCTATTTGTTAGTCTTAAAGGTGTATTTGCCGGGCCATTTCTAAAATAAACTTATAATATTCAGAATATAGTATTCAACCGTAGCCAAATCTTTTTATGCCCTCCAATTAAAAATGTTACACTTTCATAAGAGCAGATCTATGTTGGATTTACCAACATAAAACCGTATCTCTGTTTTAGCACTTCGGTGAGCTGTGATAGATTTTTGAAATCTGTTGCACTATTCAACATTAAGCTATTTTATGAATATTTATTAATAAAATGCCAATTACATTAAACTATTGTTAAAATAATGCTTTTAAATACCTAGTTTTTTAATAATTATTTAAATCTAATTATATTAAAAGAAAAAAAAGCATGAAAAAATTTATTTTAACCTGGTATCCAGTTATACTAGCCTTTATTTGTTTGTTGTATTCGGTAGGCCTAGGCTTATATGGTATGACCGAAGAAGCCAACTATTCTGCACACTGGCCAGCAACCATCTTATTATTTGCTATCGCCATTAGACAAAGAAGAACGTCATGAGTAAAGGATTTTTATTTATAGGAGCTCTGATTTTTGCGTTCTACCTTTATTTTCTGTTCTACAATATTATTTACAAAACACATAAGCGACAGAAAAAAAATCATTATCCAGATTTGACTAAGGAAGAAATCTTTGAGGAATATAGAGAAGCCAATGACGATGATGAAACAAATTATTAAGGCGGGCTTATTATGGTTTTAATGGGAAAAAGTTTAGAATAGAGGAAATTTAGAAGGTTTTATTTGCTTATTTACAACTGCAGAATGTAACACGTATAGATATCATTCAGTTTATGTCCCTAATGGACCATATTGGCACATCTAAAAATGAAGGTAGCATAATTATTTAAACAATAGGCCAAAAATGATGTTCGAAGCAAAGAGCGTTAGCGTAAAAATAGCTCTAGAGCTACTTTCTTTCTAATTGGTCACAATTATTTTGTCTGTACGTTTTTGATTTGATGTCAAGTCCTTAATTTCAAGCAGATAAATGCCCTCACTCAGATTGCCCATATTTATTTGATTTGTTCTTGTGTAACTAGACAAGAGTTTACCATATATATCATAAAGTTTAACACTGAAAGAGATGTTGTCATCAAAATCAATATTAATAAAATCGGATGTGGGATTAGGATAAATATTCACTTTGTTGATACTTGAGTCACCAGATAGAGAAAGGGCATTGAAATCAATATAAACATCAATGTACTCTCCCTCAACTACATTGAACACTTCAATGGATATTGAATTGTTTTCTACCTAATAGGTCTCTCCTAAATTCAATGGTGCATCACTAGCTTCATGTGGTTGATAACTTGCTCCTATACCTCCTAGCGGTTCTGGATGAGTATCTATTACTACCGGAACGCAATAATCATTGTTTGTAACACAGTCAGCTCCAACTATCAAAAGACCATGTGGGTCTTGAATATTATGTACAGACCCATCAGACAAAGCCACATTTCTATTATTTCGAGAATCAAAACCCGTCAATCCCTATATTCTAAATATAATTTACTGAAGGTAAAAGAGTCATTTGGTTGAATATCTAAATTGTTCGGTAAATCTATTACTAACGACTGTGTCTGTCCTGGCAACGTTTTTTCCAAAGCATGTATTCTATAAGTACCAGTGGTTATATGTTTTCTATTTCATTATCTGTAAGCCAACCCTTTTGTTGTTTTATCAAACTACATGGATGGGAAGCTTCAGACCTTAAGCCCATGATATCAAATACATTGCCGTAATCTTGAAGCAACCATTCTCCATTGACCATAATGTATGAGTTCGAATGGTAAGAAATACCAAAGCTGTGTATTATTTCATGAGCGACGGTGCTACTGGTAATATTAGAAAAGTCATTAGGGAAATAAAACTCGGTTCTAAAGCCACTTCTTCTAAATTCAAAAGACCCATCGGCTGTTGTAAATTGAAGTTTGCCAAATGCACTTACACCTGCTGCACAACCTGTAGTGTTAGAATGGACCAGAAGAACTATTCCATCTATTATGCTATAATCAACATCTGGTTGGTTAACGATATCTTCGTCCAAAGGATAACAATTGGTGTACCCAGTGCCAAAAAGTGGTGGTTGATTGGTTCTATATGGATAAACGATTCCATCTATTGATGCTTTTCCATAAGAGATGTCGTCTATAAAACTTTTTACCGAAAAGGGACTTGAAAAAAATCCCGCTTTAATAGCCTCTAAGGGCTGTTCATTACCATCTTGAAGATAATCAAATGGAACTATTGCTAATTCTTGCGTACCTAAGACGTGTTCATTTACAACGCCTTGAGCGCACATATTAGAGCAATAAAACCATAGTATAAAAAGTAAAAATGTAGTTGTCGTTTTCATGAAACGTAGACTAAATAGTTAAAATAAATTAAGGCAATATAAATTTTTTCTAGACCAATATCGACGGAATGTTAGCTCTTCTTTTAACAATAGCCCTTTTACTCAGACTAAACCTCAAATTAAAATCTTTCCCTTCTAATGGGTAAACAACGAACGGGACATGAAAACCACTCTAAACTTATTCACCTGAATTTTAAGTAAATAACACAAAAACCAAATTATTAGTTTAGGCTATTTACTGAAACAGGAAGTACTTTTAGGATGCTAAACTAGGCTCATAAATTAAAAGATGACGAACTTCTGAGGTTAGTTGCGCGCCTTAAGGAATTAAGAGAAGATCAAAAACATTTGCTTTCATTGCCAAGAATGCGTGGCTACTCACCTACTCAGATAGATATTATTTTCTACATATAATACTTAAAGATAAAAAGTAATGATTGCGTTACGCTGTTTGCTCCGTACATATGGAAAAACAAGCAACGCTCAGCAAACCGCCAACCGCATCAAAATGATAGTCCAAACCATAAGCCAGCATTTGGACAAACTAAATAGATTCTCAATATAAATCCCAATGAAGAAAATAATTTATAAAAATGAACATGACGCAATAATTAAGGAAATAGAATTGCCTGTGGATGAATACTATTCTGAACCGGATGATATTCAAGGGAAGTACAAAACCCGAGAAACTTAAATAGACAAAAAGCTTAAAAGGTCTGTTGTTTTTAGCAAGGACAGTAATAATAATGTCCAAATACTAAACAACTTAAATTTAAAAGGAATAGCTGTTTCACTAGGGAATGGAGAATACTTTGGAGAATTTAGACATGAAAAGATATATCACTACACCAGTAATAAAGTATTAGAAACAATCACAAACAATGTTTATGACAGTGAAAACAATGTGATAATTTCAAGTTTCACAGATGATATTGAAAATGAAATTCCTTACTGGAATGGAACTTCCAAATACTATTATGATAAATCAATTAGGAAAGATGACTCGTTGTTTGAATGTCACTACAATGACAACGGGGAATTAATTCCAATAACGATTGACATTGAAGAATTAGGCATAGGCGACCATGATGGAACCTGGATTTATAATGATGCATCCTTCAATTAAACCCGTAGTTACATTTGATGGTGATGCGCATCAAATGACCATAAAAACGGGAGATAATTTACCTGGTGTTTTTACTTTTCTTCAAAAAGATTTAGATACGAATAGGAAGGATTTAAACCTATTTATTGGCAGTTATTATAGTCCAGAGCTCAAAACAACCTATTCAATCTTTAAAGAAGGGGATGCTATGTATATCGAACATGCAAGACATGGTAAAATGAAACTTAAACAACTTTATAATACTATTTTTTCAACAGGAGAACCTATTGGCGTTGTAGAAATTAAAAAAGACAAAAACGATAAGGTTTTAGGGTTAACAATGTCTAATGGACGTACTCGAAATGTTTGGTTTAAGAGAGTTACGTTTTAACTGAGAAAGGAGAAGAAAACCGCGTACATTTAAGTACACCTCTACCATTCAATTGACTTTAAAAAATGGACATATAAGGCTATTATTTATTCCTATTTACCAATACAATATTTAACTACCCTTGTATTCATTAGTGCTATTGTATTTGGGCAACAAATAGCATACAAAAAATGGATAATAAGAGAAGATTAGTAACAACT
>CAZGDG010000128.1:0-5817 GCA_964524415.1 uncultured Flavobacteriaceae bacterium | reverse complement strand
GTTACCTCTTTAACCTTGCTTTCAGGATAGTAACTCCATTTACATTGGTGAAAACCCAATGCCCAAAGTGGTGGTAATGAATGAGGTTTACCGGTGAGATCTGTATAATTCTCAATTACATCGTTCATTTTTGGACCGTAGATGAAATAATAATTCATTTCACCACCATGAGCCCAAAAACTTGTAACATTGCGCTTTTCGTGAGCAAAATCAAAAAATACTCTGAAGGAATTATCAAAGAAAATACCGTAGGCTTTTTTATGATGTAAACCTATAAAAAATGGAATGGCTTTATAAATAGGGTCTGTTTCCTTTCCATAAGCATACGAATCGGTTGCCCAATTCTGGAAACGCTTACCTTTAAGATTGATATGCTCCGGTTTATCGCCTAAGCCGTAATAGCTTTCACCTTCATTAGAAACCTTACTCATTTTCACAATGTCGCCACCGTGCTCATAACTCTCTTCCCAGTGAAAACCTATCTCGTCTTGATTTAATAGGGATTTGTCCTTAGCATCAAAAATCGATACTTTTAAATCAGTCTTATTAATGTTACAAATTAACTTTGAAGTTGTGATTTGATAGGCATTGGTATGCTCTTCTATCTCGAGTTTGTTGTATCCTCTACTCGCATATTTGGTGATGGCATATGAAAAATCTTTTTCGAATGAGCCTGTTGTAGTATATCTAAATCTGATAACGCTATCTCTCACTATGGTTATTTGTAAAACCACATCGTTTGAAGTGAAAAAATAAAGCGTATCTACATCCTTTTTAAATTTGACGATATTTGCTGGCAACTGGTTGCCTTTATACTCTAAATCGGTATTGGTAATCATGCAAGTTTTTTTAAAATGCCGTAAAAGAAAGCATTTCTGTTAAATTTTGAAATAATAGTTATGACATATTATCAACTATAACGTTTGAGTTATGTTGATGCTGAAATTAAAGCGGCCGTCTACCAGTTATTATTTATATTTAAGCACAACAGCTCCTAATGGTGGAATATTGATTTCTGCCGAAATTTCTCTGAATTGGTGTGGTTCATTTTCAGATGACACTACAGCGTTTTTATATTCTCCACTGCCGAAATACTTTTTTAAATCCGTATTAAAAATTTCTTTCAATTCGCCCGATTTTGGTAATCCAATGCGATAATTATCTCGCGGAACTGGTGTCATGTTACAGGCTATAATCAAGTTATCAGCGTCGTTATTGGCCTTTCTGATGTAAACAAGCACCGAATTTTCGGCGTCGTTGTAATCTATCCATTCAAAACCTTCGGCAGAGAATTGCTTATCGAATAGTGCCGGCTCTTTTTTGTATAACTTGTTCAAATCTTTAATAAGCGATTGAACACCTTTATGTGGTTTGTATTGCAGCAAATGCCAGTCTAAACTCTGCTGAAAGTTCCATTCTTCACTCTGACCAAATTCTGCGCCTTGAAATAATAACTTAGCACCCGGATGTGTAAACATGTAAGTGTAGAGCAGTCGAAGGTTGGCAAATCTTTGCCACTCATCGCCCGGCATTCTTCCCAAAATAGAACGTTTACCATAAACCACCTCGTCATGACTTAACGGTAGCATAAAGTTTTCGGTGAAAGCGTAGGTCATTGAAAACGTTAAGTCGTTTTGGTGGTGTTTTCTATAAATGGGTTCTTTGGCAAAATACTGTAGTGTATCGTGCATCCAGCCCATCATCCATTTCATACCAAAACCTAAGCCTCCGATAAAAGTTGGCTTAGATACCATCGGAAAGGAAGTTGATTCATCGGCTATGGTTTGCACATCTGGGAAATTTGCGTAGACTGCTTCATTCATTTCTTTCATAAAAGCAATAGCTTCCAGATTTTCTCTACCGCCAAACTGGTTAGGTTCCCATTCGCCATCGTTTCTTGAGTAATCTAAAAACAGCATGGACGCCACGGCATCTACTCTCAGCGCATCGGCATGATATTGTTCTAACCAAAAAATGGCATTACTTATCAAAAATGATTTTACCTCATTTCTTCCGTAATTAAAGATTAAGCTTTTCCAATCGGGGTGATAGCCTTTTCTCTTATCGGGATGCTCGTAAAGGCATGATCCGTCAAAAAATCCGAGTCCGTGCGCATCTTCGGGGAAATGAGAGGGCACCCAGTCTAAAATAACGCCTATATTATTTTGGTGTAGTTTATCTACCAGTAATTTAAATTCTTCGGGGTAACCAAATCTCGAAGTTGGTGCAAAATAACCGGTTAATTGGTAACCCCACGACGGATCGTAAGGAAACTCCATAATAGGCATCAATTCTACATGTGTAAAATTCATTTCTTTTACATATTCAACCAGTTCATCTGCCAGTTCGGTGTATGATAAAAAACGGTTGTCTTCTATCTTTCTGCGCCAAGATCCCAAATGCACTTCGTATACTGAAAAAGGTGCGTTTAGAGCGTTGTGTTTTGCCCTTTTTTTCATCCATGAATTATCGTCCCAAGAATAGGTGTCATCCCAAACAACCGAAGCTGTTTTTGGCGGATGTTCACTGCGTCTCGCGTAAGGATCGGCCTTTTCTGTTTTAATATCGTTATAATGACTGTGAATTTTGTATTTGTACAAATGGCCCTTTTTAACGCCTGGAATAAAACCTTCCCAAATACCACTGCCATCCCAACGCACATTTAATTGATGCTCACCTTCGAGCCAAAAATTAAAATCACCAATCACAGACACGCTTTTGGCACTTGGAGCCCAAACAGCAAAATAAGTACCTTCTACCCCATTAACACTTGTAATATGCGAGCCAAATTTTTCGTAAAGCTTGTAATGTTTGCCTGCCTGAAATAAATTAATATCGAATTCTGTAAACAAACTGTGTACTATAACTTCTGCCATAAATTAGTGATTTATAATATTTGAAATACCTTTTAAAGGAATTACTGCCCATCGCGGTCTAGAATTAAGCTCGTAACCCAATTCGTAAACGGCTTTTTCTAAAAGTGAGTATTTAAGTAAAAATATGCGTTCTTGATGGTAACCAATATTGATATTGGCATTTTGAATTTCAACAATATAGGTTCCTAAAAAGACACCTATTAAATATTGATACAAAATTTCGCCATACTGAAAGAGTTCTTCCTGTTCCTTTTTATAAAGTGAGGCGTTGTTAAAAATAGTGGCGTAAATAGCGTAATGAAAAGACCTAAACATCCCGGCGACATCTTTTAATGGCGGTTGCTTCACTTTTCTGTCGCGGATGGTGCTTTCGGGTTCGCCTTCAAAATCTAAAATGTAGAAATCGTCGTCTTTCACTAAGACTTGACCTAAATGGTAATCGCCATGAACTCTCAGTCTTTCACCTTTTAATCTCGTCCAGTCGAAGTTGACGAAGCGTTTTCTGATGATGTTTTTATTTTCAAGGAATTCTTCTGCTAATTCCAATGCTAATCCATCAAGCTTATGAAGGTTATTTTCAATGGTGTTCAACCTGTTTTGGAACTGATACAACATTCGGTTTTTTAACCAAACGGTGTAGTCGCCATTGAAACGTTCAGGGGTAAATCCCGTATCTTCAAATTCTGAACCTAAGGCAATATGCATTTCTGCAGTTCGTTTAGCAAGGGTTTGTACTTTGGTAATGATATTTAAACCTGCCCAATCTATAATTTGTGGCGGCACATCTCTGAGTTCCAAACGTGAAAAATCTTCAACCTTAGGCAGATTTGATAGTTTAACGTTTTTAGTTTCGATTGTTAAAAAAACTTTGTGTAGTTCCTTTAACATATATTCCCATGCATCACCTTGATTTGGAACTAACTGTTGCATGAGTGCAATGGTGATTTGTACATTATCTGCATCGGTAATGTTGATACTTCCAAGATAAGCAGGTGTATTTTTAAATTCCTTTTTCTCTGAAAGGAAACGACTCATTTCGTAGTCTGGGTTTTTATCGGCGTAGATTCTTCTAAAAAACTTCAGCACATACTTCTCATTATAAACAATTGAGGTGTTGCTTTGCTCCATACCCATAAAACGAGACGATTCGTAGTGACAATTATCAAAAAGTAAACTTTTGTGATATTGAACGCGGGTTTTATCGTTTGGAACAGCCGAAAGTATACGCTCAAACACCAGTTTTCTGAAGGCTTCCAGATTAATGGCGTCAATAATAAAACCTTCCTGACCTTTAATACTAATAGGTAAAATTCGATTGTCTTGCGCAAAATCAGGATCTGACACGAAAGCAATCGGTAAAAAATAATGCTGATAAAATGCTTCCTTAAAATTGACTTCGAGAATTAAGCCGTAATATACTTCTTCATTTTGCTGAATACGAAAATACTCTGCTAATTCTACATATTTTAATTTACTGGCCTTACCGCCATACCAGCGCTGCTTAATGATATAATCTTCTAATACATCAGACAGAAAAATTTTGATAAAATCTTCATTATCCATCAAGTCGTTCCAGTCTACATCAAAATTGTAGGGTGATAACAAGCTGGTTTTGTTAGATGATTTTTTAGCCATAATTATTTAAATATTCTAAAGATATGAAACGGTAAGGCCGGATGCAACTCTATAAAATTCCATTCATTCTGCCATGTATAACTACTATTGGTCACCAGGTCTTTAACCACCAGATGATGGCCTGAATTGATACCCAAATCTTGCAAGGGTAATTGAACCGTACCTTGTTGTGCGTAATAAGCGTCAAGACTTATTATAATCAACAATTCGTTAGATTTATCTTGATTCCATTTGTAATAAGCTATTAAATTTTGATTTTCAATGTGACAAAATTTAATATTATTGGTTTGCTGAAGCGCCTCATTTTCATGTCTTATTCTGTTAATCTTAGAAATAATCGTTGTGAGTTTATTTTCTTTAAACCAGTCGTAATGGCATATCTGAAATTTCTCTGAATTTAAGTACTCTTCCCTACCCGGTAATGCATCGCTGATCATTTGTTCAAAAACAGGTCCGTAGATACCAATGTTAGAACTTAACGTAGCAGCCAAAGCATAGCGTTGCATGAACTTGGCCTCGTTAGCTCCTTGTAAATGGTATGGATTGATATCTGGTGTATTGGGCCAAAAATTAGGACGCATGTATTCTTTTTGGTCAGTTTTGGTGAGTTCTTCCATATACTGGATTAACTCATGCTTGTTATCACGCCATGTAAAATAGGTGTAAGATTGTGTATAGCCTTGTTTTGCCAATTGGTGCATTATTTTTGGCCTCGTAAAGGCTTCGGCTAAAAACAGCACATCCGGATGTTTCTTTTTCACTTCAGTAATCACCCAATTCCAAAAATAATAGGGTTTGGTATGCGGATTATCGACTCTAAAAATTTGAATTCCGCAATCTATCCAATACATTAAAATATCGAGGCATTCATTCCAGAGGTTTTTATAATCTTCGGTTTCCCAATAAATAGGAAGAATATCCTGATACTTTTTAGGAGGATTTTCAGCATATTGTACGGTGCCGTCGGGACGCCATTTAAACCACTGCGGATGTTGTTTTACCCAAGGATGATCGGGTGCTGCCTGTAAGGCATAATCCATAGCAATCTCAATATTGTGTTCTTTTGCTTTTGCAATCAACTGCTTAAAATCGTCTAAACTTCCCAATTGCGGGTGTATGTCTTTATGACCACCATATTGGGAACCAATACCCCAACAAGAACCAACATCGCCTTCTTTGGCTTGGGTTGTATTATTCTTCCCCTTTCTATTAACTTCACCAATTGGATGAATGGGCGGAAAATACAAGGTATCAAAGCCCATTTGCTCTACTCTTGGCAACAAACGCTCACAATCTTTAAAGGTGC
>CAZGDG010000127.1:0-5992 GCA_964524415.1 uncultured Flavobacteriaceae bacterium | reverse complement strand
AATAATACCAAAAATGCCAAAAAGAGCTCCCGTAAGCAGTATTTTTTTGTTCATAAGTATAGCAACTTTTAAATAGTAAATACATTGTGTATTTATTACATTCGTGCTTACAAAATTAGACATATTAAGCTATTATGCGAAAGATTTTAGTCATTGGCGCAGGCAAATCATCATCTTATTTAATTAAATACTTTCTAGACAAATCTGAGAGCGAAAATCTACACATCACCATTGGTGACATCCATCTAGACAATGCCATAATGCTTTTAAATGGCCATCCTAACTCTAAAGCCATTCATCTCGATATTTTTAATGCTGAAGCCAGATCTGAAGCCATAACTAATGCTGATATCGTTGTTTCCATGCTTCCAGCCAGGTTCCATATCGAGGTAGCCAAAGATTGCATAAAGCTCGGTAAACATATGGTTACTGCCTCTTATGTAAGTAATGAGATGCAGGAGCTGGACACAGCCGCCAAATCTAAAGGTCTCATTTTTATGAACGAAATTGGTGTTGATCCAGGGATTGACCACATGAGTGCTATGCAGGTCATTGATCGCATACGAGATAATGGTGGTAAAATGATTTTGTTTGAATCCTTTACGGGCGGATTGGTTGCACCTGAAAGCGATAACAACCTATGGAACTATAAATTTACTTGGAACCCAAGAAATGTGGTGGTAGCAGGACAAGGAGGTGCTGCCAAGTTTTTGCAAGAAAACCAATTTAAATACATTCCTTATCACCGTTTATTCAGAAGAACAGAATTTCTAGATGTTGAAGGTTATGGTAGATTTGAAGCTTATGCCAACCGAGATTCCCTTAAATATCAACATGCCTATGGTTTAGACCATGCAAAGACCTTGTATAGAGGTACTATGAGGCGTGTTGGATTCAGTAGGGCATGGAATGTATTTGTACAACTGGGTATGACGGATGACAGTTATACCATTGAAGATAGTGCCAATATGAGTTATAGGGATTTTGTTAATGCCTTTTTACCCTACAGCCCTACAGACTCCGTAGAACTAAAATTTAGACATGCCTTAAAAATTGATCAAGATGACCTTATTTGGGACAAATTCTTGGAACTCGATTTATTCAACCCAGACAAAAAAGTAGGTGTTAAGAATGCCACACCTGCTCAAATCCTTCAAAAAATTTTAATGGATAGCTGGACTCTCAGTAAGGACGATAAAGATATGATCGTTATGTATCACAAGTTTGGATACGAGCTTGATGGAAAAAAACACCAAATCGATGCTACTATGGTTGTTTTAGGTGAAGACCAAACCTATACGGCAATGTCTAAAACAGTAGGTCTGCCTGTTGCCATGGCGACGTTAGACATCTTAAACAAGAAAATTGTAACACCTGGTGTTCAAATTCCCATCACTAGAGAAGTCTATAAGCCTATTTTAAAAGAATTGGAATCCTATGGCGTGGCCTTCACGGAAAAGAAAGTTCCTTATCTAGGTTACAATCCGCTTAACCTATAGGCTAAATAGATTTAAGGTATTGGTGCTTTTTAATTTCAATTTGCTGTTGATTTCTTACTTTTAGCTTTCAAATCAAAAACTGCATTACATGAAAATTGATAGTAAAGGCATTTACATCGATGGTATTGACAAGAAGATATTAAGAGCCTTAATGGAGGACGCCAGAACGCCTATCCTAGAAATTGCACGAAATGTTGGCATATCTGGTGCAGCCATCCATCAACGCCTAAAAAAATTGGAAAAATCCGGCTTGTTGGCTGGATCTAAGTTTATAGTCAATCCCAAAGTTTTAGGTTATACGACCATGGCTTTTGTAGGGGTTTATTTAGACAAAGCTGTGAGTAATCCTGATGCCGTAAAGCAGCTCAAAAAAGTACCTGAAGTTATAGAATGCCATTATACCACGGGTGAGTGGAGTATTTTCATTAAGATTTTATCAAAGAATAATGAGCATTTAATGCATGTTCTCAACACTCAAATTCAAAGTATTACAGGTGTATCGCGCACGGAAACTTTCATTTCCTTACAGCAACAAATTGACAGACAAATTAAGATATAAAAAAGCCCTCAGGGTGAGGGCTATTTATAATAAACTTTGAATTTCTCGCAATTAATCTCTTCCACCAAAGACCTGTAAAGCCCAATATAAAAGAGATGCCAACGCTCCTATTGCTGCGACAAGATATGTTCTAGCGGCCCATTTTAAAGCATCTTCGGCTCCTTCATATTCTTGCTGATTTACCATGTTTTTGGTTTTTAACCAAGCCAAGGCTCTGTTACTCGCATCGTATTCAACAGGTAATGTAATAAAGCTAAACAACGTTGCAAATCCCATAAAAACCAGTCCTGCAACCGCAATCCAATAGCCCATACCAACGCCTGCAGCAGCTCCAAGAACCAAGCCTCCAATCACCAACCACTGTGACATTCCCGAGGTTACACTTACTACAGGTACCAAGGCCGAACGCATTTGTAATGCGCTATAAGCCTGTGCATGCTGCACGGCGTGACCCACTTCATGAGCCGCTACCGCAGCCGCAGCAGCATTTCTTTGGTTATAAACGGCTTCACTTAAATTTACCGTTTTATTCTTGGGATTGTAATGATCTGTTAACTGCCCTCTTACGGAAATGACCTCAACATCATAGATGCCATTATCAGCTAGCATTTTTTCAGCTATTTCTCGCCCAGACATACCATTACTCAATTGGCGTTTAGAATAGTAAGCAAACTTCTGTTTTAACTTACTGCTCACCAACCAACTTACTAAAGCAATGCCACCAATAAGTATATAATATCCTAACATATTTTCTTCGTTTTAAAATGTAAATTTAGGAAACTCGAAGCAAAAAATAAGCCAAACTATAGTTAAGAAAATTTGTCAGTCTTTAACCTTTATCAGCTTAGCACGCTGGGATACGGTAACAGGATATGAGGTTACTTTGGGTACGCCCTCTTCAGAATCTCCTGAGACCATTGCTCCATACGTATTTGAAAAGACAATCTCAAATAGCATATAATCCTCAAAAAAGGTTTCAGTAGTAACGAGTAAACTGTTTTGAATTTCGAAAATGCTATATAAACGATTGCCAAATAGTTTAGCCGGCAACAAGATTCCGTTGTTTTCATCTACAACATACTCTCCTTTTGAAGCATCTTTTGCTATGAGATTGTAATTACGCTCTTGTCTATTTCCGTCTGCTATGTAAACAATTTTATACACATAGTTACCTAAGCTATCCGTTGGTTGTAAATGAAACTCCATTCCGTAAATTTCTTTGCCATTACTATTTTCAACCACTAAATCACCTTTGTATATACCCAAAGCATCATCAGGAAAAACAAAATCACCGTTCTGAGCTCCCAAATTAATAGAAACACTCAAAACGATGATTCTTATTAGAGTATTCATAAATTGTTTTGGCTTAAAGATATGCACAAAACGATTTAAGCCATAGCGTCGATGGACCAATTAAAAGCCTCGGCAATTTCCTCGTAAACAATTTTACCACCTACAACGTTTAGCCCTTTGGAAAGGCTCTCATCATTTGCGCAGGCTTTTTCCCAGCCTTGGTTGGCTAATTTTAAAACATAAGGCAAGGTAACATTGGTTAAGGCCAAGGTTGATGTGTATGGCACAGCACCAGGCATATTAGCCACACAGTAATGTACTACGTCATCAATAATATAGGTAGGGTCCTCGTGGGTAGTTGGTTTTGTCGTTTCTATACAACCGCCTTGATCCACGGCAACGTCAACGATTACTGTTCCCGGACGCATTTCTTTAAGCATATCTCTTGTAATCAACTTTGGAGCTTTTGCCCCTTTAATTAAAACACCACCAACAATTAAATCATGGTCTTTAATCCTATTTCTAATATTGAATTCACTCGAAAACTCCGTAACAACATGATTAGGCATTACATCATTAACATAGCGTAACTGCTTCATGTTAATATCCATAATGGTAACATGAGCTCCCAAACCAGCCGCCATTTTAGCAGCTTGAATGCCAACTGTTCCAGCACCCAGAACCAAGACTTTTCCCGGTGGCACTCCTGGCACACCTCCTAGCAAAACACCTCTCCCTTTTATAGGTTTTTCCAGGTACTTGGCCCCTTGTTGAATGGCCATACGGCCAGCAACCTCAGACATAGGAGTTAATAAAGGCAAGGTTCCATTTTCGCACTCTACCGTTTCATAGGCAATGCATACGGCACCACTTTTTATCATGGCCTTGGTTAAGGTTTCACTTGAAGCAAAATGAAAATAAGTAAAGACCACATGATGTGATTTTATAAGCGGATACTCTTTCTCTATCGGTTCCTTTACTTTTACAATCATATCCGCTGAAGCGTAGACCTCTTCGATAGTATCTAAAACTACTGCTCCAACTTCCATGTAATCTTCGTCAAAAAAGCCACTGCCTAGACCAGCACTTTTCTGTACATAAACTTCGTGATTGTTTTTGGTTAATTCGAAAACGCCAGCAGGTGTCATACCAACACGGTTTTCATTGTTCTTGATTTCCTTGGGTACTCCGATTTTCATCTTGAATTGTTGATTAGAATTTAATAGCGGTAAGAAAGTACCATTAAAAAAATGATCAAAACAAATTTTATAGCCTTTGGAAGGGTATTTTTATAGATTATTTATTTTTTCGCCTCTATTTTTTGATTTTCTCAAAAAAGTGCTCATTATCAAAGAAATACATTAATAGACGTAGGCTAAATAAATTCGATTAAGTGAAAATTCAACAAATAAGGATTTCCTATTTATCTGATCTTGTATAAAACGGTTAACTATTATAGAATGGCCCTATACTCTCGCTAAACACTAAGAATTGTGCAGATAAAAGTCATGTCTAAAATACTCAGGTTTCCCAAAGGGGATCAATCCAAACGGGAATAGACCCATTGATATGGCAGGTCCACTGGCTCAACTATTAAATTCTCACCCTCAAAATAGCCAGTAGAAACCACATTATCACCGCTTCTAAAATTATAACTATTAACACCAACCCTACTCCATAATAATTCTATAAATGTCAGAGTGGCACATTCATCTGGTGTGCTTTGTAAATCTATATAATCTCCACCAAATCTGCCGTTAGACTTATACTCTGTAAAAGTGTACTGCGAGCAGCCCACTTCTACTTCTACACCAGATTCAAAACGGGCTGTCATTTGCCATTTACCAACAATTCTATCCACCTCATCATTATCGTCACTTGAACATGATAAGATTAACATTAAACAACCCAATAGGGCCAGAAATTTTTTCATAGCGCGTAATTTTATTTTAACCAACAATATTTACAATTTTACCTGGAACCACAATGACCTTTTTTGGCGTGCGTCCTTGTAATTGCTCTTGGGTCTTTTCGTAAGCCAAAACAGTTTTTTCGATGTCTTCTTTACTCATATCCAAAGGCAACTCAAGCGTAAAGCGCATTTTACCATTAAAGGAAATAGGATAGTTCTTCGTACTTTCTATGACATACTTTTCCTCAAATTGAGGGAATGGCGCTGTTGCTATGGATTCGGTATGGCCTAATTGCTCCCATAACTCCTCTGCGATATGTGGTGCGTAAGGTGAAATAAGAATGAGTAATGGCTCCAAAATAGCTCTGCTACTGCACTTTTGGGCCGTTAATTCGTTAACGGCAATCATAAAGGTAGATACCGACGTATTAAATGAGAAGTTCTCTATGTCTTCCGCTACCTTCTTAATGGTTTTGTGTAGCGTTTTTAGATTATCCTTAGTAGGCTCAGCATCAGTGACCTTAAGACCATTATCGCCTATATATAATTTCCACAATTTTTTAAGGAAACTATGAACACCTGTAATTCCTGCTGTATTCCAAGGTTTGTATTGCTCCAATGGTCCAAGGAACATTTCGTACAAACGCAAACTATCTGCACCATAATCTGCTACAATATCGTCTGGGTTTACCACATTGTATTTTGATTTGGACATTTTTTCGACTTCTC
>CAZGDG010000126.1:0-6001 GCA_964524415.1 uncultured Flavobacteriaceae bacterium | reverse complement strand
CCTGTTGCAGTGAACCCGTTAATTGTAGCTGTAGAAGCCGCTTTCATTTGAATAGCTAAACCACCTGTTGAAGAAATCGCAGTTAAGTTGTTTATAGTTGGATTACTTGCAGTACCGTCCGCTTCAATAGCAGTTGAGAAACCTTGAATTGTGTTAACGATATAAGCAGTGTTCATGGTACCATTCCAGCCTTCTGTCCAGTCGATCGCATCATCCTCAATATTTTCAGCATAGAAGTTTGTAACGCTTACTGTACCACCAAAAAATTCAATACCATCATCAGCTCCTTCGATTACTGCGACATTAGAAATACTTGTTCCAGAACCTACAGCGTATAACGATAACCCATTGAACTGTGAATCTGCATTGATTTGTGCTCCTGTATTTCTTAAAATTAAGTAGTCTATGCTACCTGAAGATTCAGCATCGTCTGATCCTCCATAAACAAGACCACCAACTTCTGCAGTTACATTAACCCCTGCTGTTGTACTTGCATTACCACATACCAATAAGCCACCCCATGGGTTGCCATCTACAGAACGCATTTCTACCGGATTGTCTATAGTACCTTGAATTTCTATAGAACCACCTTGTAATACAGCTAAGTAATTTGCAGTACCAGAAGCAGATACGATTTGTGTTCCAGCAGGTATCGTTAAAGTCACACCACTGTTTACAAGAACCGGACCGCTAATTGAGTATTCTACAGAAGGATCTAAGGTTGTATCAGCTGTAATGTTTCCTGGTAGTTGGTTGCCTTCAGATGCAGAAGTAGCCCATGCAAATGCACTAGCATTTGTAGGAGAAGAAGAGTAAACAGCATCATCGTCTGTGTTTGCTCCTTCACCGTCAATAACAAGGTCTGCAGGTCCAGAAGTACCAGCAAACTCAAATAATAAATCAAAACCAGTAGCAGTAAATCCGTTGATTGTTGCATTAGATGCTGCTTTCATTTGGATAGCTAAGCCTCCTGTTGAAGAAATAGCTGTAAAGTTTTCTATAGTTGGGTTACCCGCTGTTCCGTCTGCCTCAATAGCAGTTGAAAAGCCCTGAATTGTATTTACGACATAAGTATCAGATAACGTACCGTTCCAGCCTTCTGTCCAATCTACAGCATCATCTTCATTATTTTCAAGGTAAAGATTACTTGCATTAACTGTACCTCCAAAAAACTCAACACCATCATCAGCACCATTTATGATTGCTACATTAGATATTGATGTGCCAGAACCAACAGCGTATAATGATAAACCATTGTACTGAGAATCTGAATTAATTTGTGCACCGGCATCTCTTATGATCAAGTAGTCTATGCTACCTGAGCTGTCAGAAGCATCAGTTCCACCGTAAATAAGACCACCTACTTCAGCAGTTACATTTTCGCCAGCAGTTGTTGGTGCATTACCACATAATAGTAAACCACCCCATGATCCAGCGTTACCACTTTGAGATCTCATCACTACAGGGTTTGATGGTGTACCTTGTATATCTATAGTACCACCTTGAAGTACAGCAAGGTAATTTCCTGTTCCTACTGCAGATACAATTTCTGTTCCAGCAGGAATAGTTAAAGTAACACCTGCTGCTACTGTTACATCTCCAGATAAGTTGTATGTAATGCTTGGGTCAAGTGTCAGGTCTTCTGTTATCATGCCAGTAAAACCTTGGTCAGGGTTGCCACCACCTCCATTATCATCATCATTGTCACATGAGACAATAAATAACGAAAGTAACGTCATTAAAATTAATTTAGTTTTAATTGTTTTCATTTGTTTATAGTTTATTATTTAAAATTTATAAGATATACTTAGGCTAAAATTAACTCCTCTTCTGTATGATAATACAGTTTCTTCTTGTGTAGTTGAAGAATTACCAAAATCGGATGCTACATTTTGATAGCGTTCAATATCCGGGTTTAATAAGTTTTTTCCTGATAGTCCAACACTTAGATTATCATTAATATCTTTATTTAATATAAAGTCGAGAACGACAAAACCTCTTTCGATAATTTCTCCATTGAAATTTCTATCCTCCAGGAAAATACCCTGATTATTGGGGTCTTCACCCTGAAAAATTGGTGATCCAAGTGCATATATACGATCTGATGCGTAGTTCCCAGCTATAGTAAACTCATAGGGGTGCTTCTTACCAGTATCGAAGGTTAATGCAAGATTTGTCGTCCAGTCTGATGCCCCTTCGAGTCCAATTTCATCATTACCACCATATTGAAAAGTTCTAGGTGATCCATTGACATTAATACCTTCGGAATCATCTTTCAGCTCCTGCTTATGGTTGATGTAAGATACGTTACCTGATAGCTTAAGATTTGGCAGAGAATCTCTCTTTTTTATAAGATACATTCTTCCCTCTAGCTCAACACCAAATATGCGAGCATCACCTGTATTATAGTAAGAAAACACATCACCACCTCCAACACGAAGAGATCTGTTAATAGCATCTTCAATGTTTTTGTAGTAAGTTGTTACTGATAAGATTTCATCATCCGAAGGGAAAAATTCGTATTTTAAATCTATGTTTATGTTGTTTGAGCGCTCTACAAGTCTGTTACCAGCCTCTATCAAACCTTCTGGCGAAACATATTCAAATGGTGCAATTTCTTTAAATTCCGGTAGTGTTTGGCTTAAACTACCTGCCAATCTGAATGCCATTCTATCGTCTAAGTCATACTTAAGGTTAAATGACGGGTATAAATTTTGGTAACTTTTATTTGTGTCTCCTATTCTTCCGCCAGGCGCATTGTTGACATCATAGTCCACAATGATTTCGTCACTTTGATACCTTAAACCGACTTGAGCAGTGAATTTCCCGAAATTTCCAACAAAATCGGCAAAGGCCCCGTAAGATGTTAATTCAGCTTCGTATAAGTCATCTGGTTGAATATTTACAAGTAATAGACCATTGTTAATGTTTTCCTGCGTAAATACTGCGCTTAAATTATCGATCGAGTCAGGGTTAAAAGAACCTATCGGACCACCTTCTTCAAAACCTACAAAAGTTGATAAGAATTCTCTTTGTTTGTATCTCCCGTCGCCACCAAAGCTAATTTTGTAAATATCATTATAATCCTCGTCTACCTTAAGGCTGATTTCATCTTTAATTCTACCATTGAACTCCTGGTCTAAAATTTGCTGAGAACTTTTACGCTGTTGAAATCCTCCAGTGTTACCAAATTCTATGGGTCTTTCGCCATCTGGAACACCATCAACATTTCTGAAATTGAGTTCATTTCTAATACGGTTAGGTTCATCAGCCGCTAAACGGTTATAACCTACAGCCCATTCCAGTTTGTTTTTATCATTCAAATCATGATCACCAATAAGTTGAAGGGTAGTTAAAAATGTATTTTTAATGTTTTGATCTCTTACAAACTGGTTACCTGCAATTGAATTGGGCGTTAATTCATCAAAAAATATGGCCTCACCACCTCTACCTCCTTCGTAGACTTCCTGCAGGACTTTGTTGATTGCAAAAGCATTGAACTTAAGACGGTTTTTGCTGTTTATTCTGTATTGACCGACTAGAAGCCCATTAGTATTTACCGTTCTTCTCCAATATCTGTTATCACCATCAGGGACAAAATCTCTGGCACCTCCTGTAACATCTAAAAGACTTTGGGTAATCCCTCTGTCGAAAAACCTGAATAAGCCTTCTCTGTATTCGTGGTCTACGGATTGTCCTCCGGAAAATGATACTCTAAACTTTCCTTGTTCATCTAAATAACCACCAGCGTTAAAACCAAATGAGTAGTTTGCCGGGTTGTCTATATTTATAGTGTTCCAGTTTTGTTCTGTTAAAGCATTTTCTAAATTGCTGTTTTGGTAAGGTCTGGAAAATATCCCTAAGCTTAAATCATCATTTAAAGCCGTGGTAACAAAATTTTCGCTAACAAACATAGCATTTGTATTTAAACCACCAGAAAAGCCTAAGCCAAACTCTTTACGTGAGGTTACATTTTTAGAAGAAATATCAACGTTTCCAGACGATTGATCTGTAGAGTTATAGGGTGAAAATGTTTTGCTGATAGAAACATTACTTATAAATCTTGTTGGAAACAATTCCAGATTTATGTTCTTTTTGTCGATATTATCAGATGGTATAGGAAGTCCATTAAGGGTTGTGGTAAGATACCTGTCCCCTAAACCTCTAACATATATTTGTCCTGAAGCTTCAGATTTTGAAACACCGGCTATTTTCGTAGTTGCTGCTGACGCATCTGAAACTCCTAATTTTTGTAATTGTTCAGCACCAATACTTTCTTTAACATTTATAGCGCCTTTTTGATCTAGTAAAAGCGCCACTTCGGAGTCTCGTCTCGCTACAGTAGTAATAGTAACTTCTTCTAATGTAGCTGCTGTAGCGCCCATAGCTGTGTTCACTTCGGTTACCTTATCCGCAACAACTTCTACGTTAGGGATGGTTATGGTTTCATAACCTGTGTAAGAAAACTCAATTGTGTATACGCCTGGTTGTAATTTGTCTATCACATATAAACCTTGCATATCCGTGGTTGTGCCTTGTGTAGTATTTAGAAGTAAAACATTAGCAAACGCAAGAGGCTCATTGTTATATTCCTTATCCAGGATTTTACCTGCAATTGCTCCAGTACCATCTTGAGCTTGTACAGAGAATGTAAAAACAACAATAATTGCAAAAAATAGATATTTAAGCATCGGCTTTAAAATTTTGTGCAAATAAAATGAGTATTTTTTTTTTGTGTTTTAAGTCGATATTAAGGCTTATTGGAAAGAGTTTAAAAAAAATTTACATTGCTCGATAAAAAAAATATTAATTTGTTGATTACGTGACACTTAAACCAATAACATTGTGTGGTCTATTTACATTATATTTACATAAACATAATTTTAATTTAAAGATTTTAAGATGAAGTAAAGCAAAAACATAAAATCTAATTAACACGCTTTGTTATAAATTATCTAAATTTGTTAAAACTATATTGCTTTAATGAAAAAAAAGAACATTACCATTTTGGTTGTTGATGATGAACCAGATATACTGGAAATTTTAAGTTATAATCTTTCTCAAGAGGGTTATAATGTAATAACAGAAGACAATGGTGCGAAGGGGTTTAAAACCGCTAAGAAGGTAAAACCTCAGCTTATCATTTTGGATGTCATGATGCCGGAAATGGATGGTATCGAAGCTTGTGAACTAATGCGTAAGGAAAGATCCTTAGACAATTCTGTGATAGCATTTCTGACGGCAAGAGGCGAAGATTATTCACAAGTAGCTGGTTTCGAAGCTGGTGCAGACGACTACATCACCAAACCCATAAAACCAAAAGTCTTTGTAAGCAAAGTAAAATCGCTTCTAAGACGTTTTAAATCCAGTAAAAACGAAAAACAGATTTATAAAGTTGGTTCTATTACCATAAATAAAGACGAGTATAAAGTTATTAAAGACAAGGTAGAAATGCCTTTACCCAGAAAAGAATTTGAATTACTAACCCTATTAACTTCGGAACCAGGCAAAGTGTTTAAGCGAGAGGTCATACTTGACCAGGTTTGGGGCAATGATGTGATTGTTGGCGGGAGAACCATAGACGTACATATCAGAAAGCTGAGAGAAAAGTTAGGCGACAAGTCTTTTAAAACAATAAAGGGTGTGGGCTACAAGTTTGTTATATAAATGACTGATCAAAAATTAAAACATTCTTACAGGTTTGCCTTTTTTTCTTCAACCTTTATCACTATAGTATTAAGTCTTATATTCCTTTTCATAGAGTATTTTTTTCATAGTCTTAAGTGGGAAATCATCCTCTTGTTCGTTGTCGTTTGTTACTGTACTTCCTTTTTGGTTATTCAATTACGAATAGAAAAACACATATATAAAAAAATTAAAGTCGTTTACGATTCGGTTAGGCTATTAGATTCTACTTCACTACGTAAGGACAGGATCACAACAGATATGGCTACGCTTACAAAAGAAGTTGAAAAATTTGCCGAGGACAAAAAAATACAGA
>CAZGDG010000125.1:584-6015 GCA_964524415.1 uncultured Flavobacteriaceae bacterium | reverse complement strand
AACAACGGGAATCTTTGGTTTTATGATTCCTGCCTTTTCACCCGCAATTTTTTCCAATGTGTCTCCTAAAAACTCCATATGGTCCATTCCAATGTTAGTAATCACAGATAGAATTGGAGTTATAATATTAGTAGCATCTAATCGGCCACCAAGTCCAACTTCAATAATCGCAACATCAACCGTGCAATCCGAAAAGTACTTAAAAGCCATGCCAACCGTCATTTCAAAAAAAGAAAGATTATTTTCTTCAAAAAATGCCTTATGAGCTGCAATAAAATTTACCACATAAGATTCTTCAATTTCTTGACCGTTTATTTTGATACGTTCTCTATAATCTCTAAGATGCGGTGATGTGTAAAGCCCTGTTTTATAACCTGCTTCCTGTAGAACGGAAGCAAGCATATGACTTGTAGAACCTTTACCGTTTGTACCCCCAACGTGAACCGATTGAAAATTGAGATGAGGTTGACCTAAATAATTATCTAATTTTATGATATTGTCCAGATTTGCCTTATAAGCCGATTTACCCTGATTTTGATACATGGGTAACTGACTGAACATCCATTTTAGGGTTTCTTGGTAAGTCATTAAGGTTGTTATTCGCCAATGCTAAAGTTGATACTAACAAAACCAATTTGCCTGGCTGGCGCATTTGAATCAGGAGGCCATTTATGGGAAAGCGCGATTTTCTTCGCCGGTTCAAGTAAACAAGGATGTGTATTTGTTGTTCCTTTTACACCAGGTTCGGCTTTTGTAACTTCTCCCGAACGATTAACTTCTATTTGCACAATTACTAGTCCGTATTCGTTACAATTTTGCTTGTAAATTTCCCTGCTAGGTGTTCCTCGTCCATTTAAACCATAGCCAACACCACCCTTACCCGGACCTGAGCCGCCAAAATAACTGGACGCATAAGGATTGCCATCCAACTGACCTTTATCACCATCAGTGTTATCGTTACCTTCACCACTAGTATCTTTACCTTCGCTATTGGCAACTCCGCCAATCAACGCATCTAATTTTTTCTTTTTTTCAGTCTCTTCTTGTTGCTTTCTAAGCTCTTGCTCTCTCTTTTCACGAGCAATTCTCTCTATTTCCTGTTGTTTTTTAAGTGCTTCTTCCTTCTGCTTATTAATGGCAATTAACTCAGCAGATTCATTTGTTAAAACATCTTCGGCTTGTGTTGTATTCTCGACGGGTGTAACGGCAGTTTCAGTTTTTGTTGGTGGAGTTGCCTGTGGTGCCGGATTTAAAGGTTGAACAGGGCCGGAGCCAACATTAGAGGTGCCAAAATTTACAGCAACTCCAAATTCTTCAGGCGGATCCATGTATGGCATACCAACCACAAACAGCAACAGCAATATCACTAAAATTAATAAGGAAGTAATTTTAGCAGAGTCGCGTTCGTGTTTGGTTTCTAAAAACTTCACCTAATTTGGTTTTACAGCTAAAATCACCTTAAATTTATTTCGGTTGGCAATATCCATTACCTTCACCACATTTTCTACAGGAACCGACTTTTCGGCTCTGAGAACTATAGTAGGTTGAGATTCCTTTGATAAAATAGTAATTAGTTCGCTTTCCAATACGCTTTCGCCCACTAACTTATTCTCAATATAATAGGTAAGATTTTGTTTGATACTCACTGCAACCGACTTTTTATTTTCTGTTTTACCACTTGCGGTAGGTAGAATAATGTCTATAGCATTTGTGGTCACCAAGGTTGAGGCGATCATAAAAAATATGAGCAGCAAAAACACAATGTCTGTCATAGAAGACATACTAAAATCAGGAGAAATTTTGTTTCGACCTCTGATATTCATTATACTGGCTCGTTTAAATGATCTAAAAATTCTACTGAGTTGGCTTCCATCTGATATACCACCTTGTTGGTCTTTACCACCAAATGATTATAAGCAATGTATGCCACAATCCCAACTATAAGGCCACCAACTGTTGTTGTCATAGCTGTGTAAAGGCCATCTGCCAACAGCTTGATATCTATTTGACCACCAGAATTAGCGATTTCAAAAATAGACAGAATCATTCCGATAACCGTACCTAAGAAACCTATCATGGGTGCCGCTCCCGATATAGTTGCCAGAACACTCACGTTTTTTTCTAAACCATAAATTTCAAGTCTACCGGCATTTTCAATAGCTGTATTGATATCTTCAAGTGGTTTTCCTATTCTTGATATACCTTTTGTAATGAGTCGTGATACAGGTGTGTTAGCCTGAGCACAAAGTAACTGAGCCGAATCGATTTTACCTTTGCTCACGTGGTCTTTAATTTGATTCATAAAATTAGCATCTACTTTAGAAGCCTCTTTTATGGCAAATAACCGTTCAAAATAAATATAAATTGCCACAACCAGCAGTAAAAATAAAACCCCAATTATAATTTGACCGGCCAAACTGCCTGTGAAAATCAAATCTATTATAGAGATGGATTTCTCAACCGACTCCATTTCAACAAGGTCTGTAGTTTCTTGCATAAGTAATGTATTTACGTAAAATTAAAGAAGTTTGTTTTATAACGAATAAATAAAAATAAAAGTATTTATATAAGTGTTCTTGTAAGCATACCAGAAAAAGTCAATTTTTTCCATACCCATAGCTACCACACCTGCTGCTGATCCTATAATAAGCATACTTCCACCGGTACCTGCCGCATAAGCAATGAAGTGCCAAAGTTCGTTATCTATTGGTTGTGAGAACATTCCAAGACTTGCTGCAACCAATGGAACATTATCTATAACCGCAGATCCTATTCCTAAAAACAATACAACCAAATCTGAAACGCCCTCACCATGTAATTCGGTACCCATCATAGGTAGTACCAGTTCTAATGAGTTGGCGAAACTGTAAAGAATACCAACAGATTCAAGGGCTGCCACTGCCATAAGTATTCCAAAGAAAAATAATACACTGGGCATTTCTACTCTCGACAGCGATCTATGAACGGGATTTTCTGGTTTATGCTTATAACTTCTGCCTTCTTTAACTTGAGCCATTTTAAAATTGTAATTGGTTAGCAATTCAGCTAAAACGGCTACAACACCCAGGGCTAACATCATGCCAACATATGGCGGCAATCCGGTAATCATTTTAAAGATTGGAACAAACATTATAGCTCCCAGTCCAGAAAAGAGCATCGTCTTTCTAAAATTATTAACAGGCTCATCTTTTTCACTTATCATGTCGATGTCTCCCTTAAACACAGGTAATTTAGAAGCAATAAAAGTTGGCAATGCCATACAAATGAGTGAAGGTAAAAACAGATATACAAAGAGATAAGTTGTTGTCACCTTATCTGCAATCCACAACATTGTGGTGGTTAAATCACCTACAGGTGACCAAGCACCTCCTGCATTGGCTGCAATCACAATTAAGCCGGCAAACCACATTCTCAATTTATTATCTAAAACCACTTTCTGCAGAATAGAAAGCAACACTATCGTAGCTGTTAAATTATCAATAATAGCTGAGAGCACAAATGCTAAAATTGACATGATCCATAACACTCGAACCTTACTTTTAGCCTTTATAAATGTTTTCATGGTTGAAAACCCATCGAAGTAATCTATGATTTCTACAATGGTCATAGCTCCTAAAAGGAAAAATAATATTTCAGCTGTTTTACCCAAATGTCTTAATAGGGTTTTCTCGAGCAGAACTTCTCTGCTTTCATGATCTAGCCTGTCAAAATTATTGAGTAGCGCATGTCTAACCGGATCAAACCAATTGGTAAAACTGTCTAAAAATAACGCAATAAAGCCCCAACTGAGACCGAGCATTACTATGGCTGGTATGAGTTTATCTACTTTTAATTGATGCTCTAAGGTTATAGCTAGATAACCTATAACAAATACGGTAATCAATAAAACTTCCATGGGATAACTTGAGTAGGTGAATTTATGGTTATTCTGTGAGTAACTTCAGATGTAAATATTAAAATGATAAATGATAAGGTGCAGTTAAGTAAAGCCATTAAATTTTAATATTAGGCGATGCAAATATAACAAACAAAAAAACTATAGAATTGATTGTCAATGCAATTTTACAAAATAAATTTTACCACTGCTATGATCTTGTTTTGCGCCTGTTACACTTTTTAAACAATTAATTTCGTTTCTAAATCGAAGAACACCCAGAAAAGCAAAAATTAAAGCTTCTTTAAAATCAATTATTTGAGTTGATGGTATCACAACCTCATTCAATGTGTAATACCGTAACCTTTCAACTAAAAAAGTATTTTTTGCTCCACCACCTGAGATCAATACTTTAGAAGAAACTAAGCCATCAATTTGTTGGGCAATTTGTATGGCAATATGTTCTGTAAATGTTCTTAAAACGGCTACTGGATTTCCTTCATTGCTGCTAATTAAAGGCAAGACTACTTGATTTACATATTCTACACCTAAAGATTTGGGAAATGGTCTGCCGTAATATTCAAGGTGATTAAGTTGATCTAGTAATGCCTGATTAACCTTTCCGGTTCTACTGATTCTACCGTCTTTATCGAATTCGAAACCCATTTTATTGGCGTAATAATTTAAAACAGTATTTACAGGGCAAATGTCGAATGCTATTCTTTCACCTTTAGATTCAAATGAAATATTTGAAAAACCTCCAAGGTTTATACAATAATCATATTCAGAAAACAATAGCATGTCACCAATTGGTACCAAGGGTGCTCCTTGGCCACCAAGTTCGACATCCTGCAATCTAAAATCGCAGACTACAGTATGTTTCACTATTTCTGCAATTTGTGGCAAATTGCCTATTTGATATGTCAATCCCATTTCCGGTTGATGAAGTGCTGTATGACCGTGAGAAGCAATAAAATCGACAATTGATATGTTAAAAGATGTGATAAACTCGTTAATCACCGTTCCCAAATAATTGGTATACTGGCGGTCTATTTCGGTAAGTTCCTCAATTGAATGATTGGTTAAATTTGATAGCTTAGCACTCCATTCGTCCGGGTACATAATTGTAGTTGCATTAAGAATGTCAAACCGCCAACGACCATTTAACGAAAAGCGAACGTAACATAAATCTACACCATCCAAAGAGGTACCAGACATCACACCAATAACATAATATTCGTTTCTTAACATATTTGTAAAATTATATATTCTTATTGATAATACGTCAACAAAAACTTATCTTTGGTGGCAAATTTTAAACATTCAATAATTTCTTTTTATATGGAATTTAGCCTTACCGAAGAACACCTCATGATTAGAGATGCTGCAAGAGATTTTGCACAGACAGAATTGCTTCCTGGCGTGATTGAACGCGATGAAAAACAAGAATTCCCCAACGAATTGGTTCGAAAAATGGGAGAACTCGGCTTTATGGGTATTATGGTAGACCCTAAATACGGTGGTAGCGGAATGGATACCATCTCGTATGTGCTCATT
>CAZGDG010000125.1:0-541 GCA_964524415.1 uncultured Flavobacteriaceae bacterium | reverse complement strand
ATGGTATAGAAAAATATGGTACGGAAGCACAAAAGGAAAAATATTTAACCAAACTTGCTACCGGTGAATTTGTAGGAGCCTTTTGTTTAAGCGAACCTGAAGCAGGTAGCGATGCGACTTCACAAAAAACCACGGCTATTGATATGGGCGACCATTATATTTTAAATGGTACTAAAAACTGGATAACCAATGGCGGCAGAAGTGATGTTTATTTGGTGATTGCTCAAACCGACAGAGAAAAAGGACACCGCGGAATTAATGCCTTTATAGTTGAAAAAGGAATGCCCGGTTTTGATATAGGTCCGAAAGAAAATAAACTAGGAATTAGAGGAAGCGATACGCATACACTTCAATTTAATGACGTAAAAGTTCCGAAAGAAAACAGAATTGGCGAAGATGGTTTTGGATTCAAATTTGCCATGAAGACGCTCTCAGGTGGCAGAATTGGTATCGCGGCTCAGGCACTGGGCATTGCATCGGGAGCTTACGAACTGGCACTTAAATATTCTAAAGAGCGTAAAGCCTTTGGTACAGAAATATC
>CAZGDG010000124.1:0-6032 GCA_964524415.1 uncultured Flavobacteriaceae bacterium | reverse complement strand
ACGATTACGACGTTGTCCATGCCAAAAATGGAATGGAAGGTTTTGAAAAGTTCAAGAAAGACGATTTTGACCTCTGCATCCTGGATGTTATGATGCCTTATAAAGACGGTTTTACCTTAGCGAAGGAGATTAGAGAGAAAAATACCGATGTTCCAATTATCTTTCTAACAGCGAAAGCCATGAAGGAAGATGTTTTAAAAGGATATAAAGTAGGAGCAGACGATTACCTTAATAAACCCTTTGATAGTGAGGTTTTATTAATGAAGATTAAAGCCATAATGCAGCGTAAGGCAACCGATTCCATTGCAGATAGCAAACAGTTTGAATTTAAAATTGGGCGTTTCGATTTAAATTCGAAATTACGTTTCCTCAAATTCGATGGAGGAGAACCAACCAAGCTATCTCCTAAGGAAAATGAATTGTTGCGTTTATTGGCCTTGCATGAAAATGACTTGATGCCAAGAGAATTGGCTCTTACCAAAATATGGCGCGACGACAATTACTTTACATCACGTAGTATGGATGTCTACATTGCCAAATTGAGAAAGTATTTGAAACCAGACCCAAATGTAGAAATTTTAAACATCCACGGTGAAGGATTTAGGCTGGTGATACATAACGACAATGACGACTAAGCGTTTTAGGTTTAGGTATATAAAGTCTAGCTTTTTAAGTTAGACTTTTTTTATGCATACTATCTATATAAGATATTATATCACCGTAGTCACAGTCATGTGAAAACCATTCTATGTCCTTGTTTTTGTTAAACCAGGTCAGTTGCCGCTTGGCGAAACGCCTTGTATTTTTCTTAATTTCAGAAATGGCAAATTCTAAATCAATCTCACCATCCAAGTACCTGAATAATTCTTTGTAACCTACAGTGTTTAGAGCATTCACATCCTTAAATGGATAAAGGGATTTGACCTCATTTAATAAACCATCTTGAATCATAAGGTCGACGCGCTTATTAATTCTATCGTAGATTACTTGGCGATCAGCTCTCAGCCCAATATAAATCGTTTTGAAATCCCTTTTTTTCTTTGGTTGCGACAAAAAGCTGGAATAGGGACGTCCAATACCTATATATACTTCTAAGGCTCTTATTACTCTATGTGGATTATCAATAGCGATAGACTCATAGGCCTTTCTATCTACTGTAAAGAGTTCGTCTTGTAAGGGTTTTAAGCCTTCATTTTTAAGCCTTCGATTTAAATTAATCCGTACGGCTTTATCTATACTTGGAAAATCATCAAGGCCATCGGTTACCGCTTTGACATAAAGTCCCGACCCACCGACCATTATCACTGTGATATTTCTATTGTGTAATTTCTTGATTTTCTCTATCGCGTCCCGTTCAAAATCACCTACGGAGTAAGTCTCGTTAATGGATTTATGTTGAATAAAATGATGTTTTGCACTTTTCAGCTCTTCGGGAGAAGGTACTGCGGTACCGATATTCATTTCCTTATAAAATTGCCTTGAGTCTGCCGAAATAATCTCGCAGCCATAATGCTTTGCTAATGAGATGCTAAGGGCAGTTTTTCCTATGGCAGTTGGCCCAACAATGGTGATAAGCTTAGGAGTCATGATGGAGTCTACAGCCACATTTATAACAGAACTCAGCACCATCCTGATGCTGTTCTGTTAAACAATTAACACAGCATTGGGTGTTTAACTGAACGCTCTCTAATTGCTCAATTTCTTCATCCGATAGCTTGCCTTTATGCTCACCAGAAGCTTTGGTATATTCAGCAGAAACAATGCCTGTTGGTACAGCAATAATACCGTATCCTAGAATCATTATAATAGTCGCTATAAATTGTCCTAAAGCCGTTACTGGAGCTATATCACCGAAACCAACGGTTGTTAATGTCACTATGCACCAATAAATACTTTTCGGAATATTTGTAAAGCCATTTTCTTCACCTTCCACCAGATACATAATCGTACCAAAAATTGTAGCTGCTATCAAAACAGCGAATAGGAATACTGCTATTTTTGCCCGGCTAGCTTTGATGGCGGTCGCAAGTTGATTGGAGGCACCTAGATATCTAGCCAATTTTAAAATTCTAAAAACGCGCAAAAGGCGTAGCGCTCTTAACGCCACTAGCGAGTGTGTGCCAGGAAGTAAAATTGAGATATATTTTGGTATGGTGGACAATAAATCTATAACGCCATAAAAGCTAAATACGTATTTAAAAGGTTTGTTAACGGAGATGATGCGTGCAACATATTCAACTGAGAATAGTATAGTAATCACCCATTCTGCAATATCTAAAAACCTATGATATTTGGCATCAAAGCTTTTGATGCTCTCCAACATCACAAGAACGATACTCGCTAAAATGGCGACCAATAAAATAAGGTCGAAAGCTTTCCCAGAGGGTGTGTCGGCCTCATAGATTACTTCGTGAAGTTTGGTACGCCAGTTATGTTTTGTGGGTTTCATAGGTTTAAAAGTACGAAAGAAAATATTTATTATATCTCAAGAACTTTAAGCCGCTTGTTCTTGCGCATGTAAGCTTGAATAATATGTTGCGTATCCCTATTGTTCTGCATTGGAGTGATGAGTGACTGAAGGACTTTGATATTGTTAATTTGATGATTGAGCTCAAAAAAGCCAAGGCCTTTAAAAATTCCGTCTTCTACCAGAATAACACTTTTTTCGCCAATAACTCTACCGCGATCAATGATAATCATGTTTTTATTATCATAGGTGTTAATATCGATGACCGTCTTAGCTCTTTGGTTATAAGTCGTAACAGGTTCTTCACCAATACAGGCACCGTAACAATCTTTAATATCGTAATGAAAACAACTACTTAGGGATTTTTGAATGCCACATAATTTTGGGCATAGTTCAAATTTCTCAATCATTTTGTTCATATACGAAATTGCCGATTGTCTATTGCTAAATGTGGTTATAGGCTTTTCATCTTTTTTAAGGTGATTTATCCTAAGGTTTATGTATCCATTGTTGTCTATATGGCTGTATAGACCTTGGGTAAATTTGTGTTGCCTCAGAGCTCTGTTTAAAGGAGGTTTATTCTTTTTAATCTCTTCACTTTCCTTTAGTAGGGCTACAAGTTCACTTCCAGTTTTTTCAAAACTTACAGACGCTACTAAAGCTTGAATTTTTTTTGATTTAGAGTTGGAATTGGTAAAGTGCTGCGTTATACGTTTTCTAATATTGTTGCTTTTGCCAATATAAATGATTTCGCCATCGGAATTATGAATGTAATATACTCCAGTGTCGCTCGGCAGTTCTTCTACTATAGATTTAAGATTTGAGCTTAATTTAGATCGCTGCTCTACTTTAACGGATTCCTTTATTATAGCCTTTCCATTGTCTTTATCTAACAATGTTCTAAATAATTTAACGGTAGCCAAAGCATCGCCTTGAGCTCTATGTCTATCACTTACCGGAATTCCCAAGGCTCTTGCCAACTTACCCAAGCTATAAGATTCCATATTTGGAATAAGCTTTTGAGATAATTCTACGGTGCAGAGCGTTTTTCTTTTAAATGAGAAGCCTAAGCGTCTAAACTCAGTTTTAAGGATGCGATAGTCAAACTCAGCATTATGGGCTACCAAAACGCAATCCTCAGTGAGTTCTACAATGCGCTTCGCCACTTCGTAAAACTTTGGTGCCGTCCTTAGCATCTTAGAGTTGATACCTGTGAGATTAACAACAAAGGGCTGAATCTCACGCTCAGGATTTACTAAGGAAATGAATTGATCCGTTACCTTGTGGCCGTCAAATCTATAGATTGCAATTTCCGTAATACCTTCTTCATTGTACTTGCCTCCTGTGGTCTCTATGTCTAGTATGGCGTAAATAATTTGCGCTTTTCTGGTGTAATTTAAATTCTAAAATAAAAAAGTCTTGGGGACTACATAAAGAATTGCCTAATAATTTCTTGCTCCAAAAATGCTACTACCCACTCTAATCATATTACTTCCGCATTCTATGGCTAAAGGATAATCGCCACTCATGCCCATTGATATAATTTGAAGGTCACAGTTGTCACAGGTATGGGCACGGAGTTGCTCAAAAGTAGATTTTAAGTATTTAAACTCACTTTCTACTTGGTTTCTATTATCCGTAAAAGTAGCCATTCCCATCACGCCTTTGATGCAGATATTTTTGAGTTCTTTAAGTTCTTCAGATTGCAACAAAACAAAAGCCTCTTTAGCTTGCATACCAAATTTACTGTCCTCTTGGGCAATTTTTATTTGCAGTAAACAGTCAATGACCCTATCGTTTTTTTTAGCTTGTTTATTTATCTCTTTAAGAAGCTTTAAGCTATCTACACCATGAATGAGACTTACAAAAGGCGCCATATATTTAACTTTGTTGCGCTGCACATGCCCGATCATGTGCCATTGGATGTCTTTAGGCATCTCTTCATATTTAGATACCATTTCCTGAATTTTATTTTCGCCAAATATCCGATGACCAGCATTATAAGCTTCCATTAAATCACTTATGGGCTTGGTTTTGGATACGGCAACAAGTGCAACAGATTCAGGTATAGATTGGATTATGCTTTGTAGGTTTTCTTTAATAGACATTTTATTATCGTGTTAGAGCATAATAGATGACGTAAAGCCAACTAAAAATACCGTGAATTATAGCTAATAAGATTGAGTTGTTTCTGTCCCATGATAAAACAACAGCCAAAACAGACCCTAAGCCAACGCCATTTCTAATTATGGTTTGGGACGTAACCAATTCTTCGGTATTAGGAAGGGCATACAGGTTTAGTAAAATAAAAGTAGCTGTGAGGATTTGTTTAGCCATGACATCTTATCCTAATTAAAATTCGTAAATCGTTATTCCGCTTCTAAGTTTTGGTAAAATATAGGTGCTTTTAGGTGGCATTTTTAAGCCTTCATCCGCAATTTCCTTAATTTGTGATACATTCGCAGGAATCATTCCGAAACCAACTTCAAAATCGCCACTATCAACGCTAGATTTTATGGTCACAATTTCGTGGCGGCCGTTAACATACTCTATTCTGTCGTCATTTCTTAAATCATCTATGCCTAAAATTGGTTGAAGAACGGTTTTATAGAGTAGATGTGCATCTAATTTATCTAAAGCGGTATCGAATTTATAAAGCGCTTTGCGCAGATACAATGAATAATATTCTCCATCCAAGTACATACTAAAATGATGTTGTTTAGATGGATGGTAGGGCATAATACCTCTATTTTCAATTCTGTAAACAGCATCGAGCTTTATTAAGAACTCTTCTTTAGTTAAACCGTTTAAATCCTTGACCAATCGGCTAAACTCATGAATAACTAAATCCGATTCTGGTATAAGGTAAGACATAAAGAAGTTATAAGGCTCATTACCCGCGTGATTAGGGTTCTTTTCTTTTTCATCTTTGTAAAGCAGGTATGATGATGCGGATCTATGATGCCCATCGGCAATATAGATAGTGTTCATATCCTCAAATTCTTTCTGAATAATGGCAATGGTGTCAGAGTCGTCTATTTTCCATAAATAGTGGGTGTCTCTGTAGGTCATTGTAAATTCAAATTCGGCATAACCTTTTTGGGTTTCCTTAATGATTTTAGCAATGGTAGAATTATCAGGATAGGTAAGTAAAACTGGTTCTGCATTAAAGCCAACGGTTTGCAAGTAGGTTTTGAACGTTTCTTCCCGCTTGGCAAGAGTCTCCTCATGTTTTTTTATAACATCATTTTCATAATCTTCTGCACTTGTTGCTCCTATGATTCCGCTAAAGACCTGGCCGTGTCTATTTACAATCTTGTAAACATAATAAGCAGGGGCTTTATCCTGATTAAAGATGCCATCTTCCTTAAATTCTAAATAGCGATTCCTAACCAATTTATAGCGTTCTTCTCCCTTTATGATTTTATCATATTTGTACCCAGGATTTACGATGTGAAGGAAGCTATAAGGATTATAATCCATACGAGACTCGCGTTCATCTACCGTATAGCTATCATACGGCCTGGAGGCTACCAAACCTACGATGGCTCTTGTGGGTCTAACT
>CAZGDG010000123.1:0-6391 GCA_964524415.1 uncultured Flavobacteriaceae bacterium | reverse complement strand
CCACGAGGATTCAGTTTTGATTGCAGCGATGTTATGTTCAGTAAAATTTTAGGATGGCAACCCCTTTTTAAACCGTATTTGATTCATTATTTTGAAAAGGGTGGAAGTGGTGCAGATATAAGTCCGTTAAAAGATGGTAACGTTGTTTTAGCAGGTCTTAGACCAGATTCGCAGCGGTACTTTGACCATCATCATGCGGCTAACGATACTTTTGAGCACGTTAATAAGCGCGAATTGGAACTTGGTGCAGCTACGATGACAGCACTCGTGTATCTGATTGATAAATATGGTACGGATACCATTTCTACAACCACTGAAATTAAGGACTAATTTTCCTTTTTATCCTCGAGTTGCTTCAATTGGTGTTTTCTATGCTCTATTTGAGCCAGTAGTTGTTCACTAAAGTATACGCCATCACAGTGCATATCGGCTGGTGTTCTATGTGGCATGGGATGTTGTTGTTTTTTGGATTTCATTTTTTCTTTAAAAGATAACCAAACATCCTGACAAAAACCGTTAATTTCTTATTAAGAAAGTCTTGAAACTTTACTTAAGTATTCACCAACTTGAAAATTGTTTTTTTAGTGAACACGTTTGTAGTGTCGCCCCTTTTTTAATGCTTTGCCTCTTTGCCCTTTAAATTTAAATGGAATGGAAACGCTACCTGCTTTGAAGAGTACAAAGTGCAAATGAGGTGTTGTAGTAAAACCGGTCATACCTGATATCGCTATTGGCTGACTATCATTGACGAGGTCTCCCACCTCTACCAAAGACCCTTCAAAATCTAAATGGACGTAATGGGCAAGACTACCATCATCATGTAAAATGATAATTTTATTTCCTTTATCTGCACATTTGCTAGTTCTACAATGTTCTTTAGAGTCTTGTTTTACAAAAACCACGGTGCCTGGTCTAGCAGCTGTAATAGTATCTCCTACTTGAGTGCCAATATCGATAGCATACCTAGAATGCGTTTTGTTATGGGAAAACTTACCACCGAAAGATTGAATTATTTTGTAGCTTTTGCCTCTGGGATAAGGCAAGGAATATCTATACTTATAGTCTATTTGACTTTTTGGGTCTCCATACGTGCCTTTAAAACTCACAAATTTACTTATCTGAATAGTAGCTGTATCTTTTACTCTTTGTCTGGGTATAGTCAAAGCATTTTTAAGTGTGTCTTGATGTTGCAATACACCATATGAATTGACTTTGATAAAGCTCTTGGTAGAATCCAGAGCCGATAAATTCAGTTCGATGGGAGCCAAAAACGGATTGATGAGATCGATGTAGACACTATCATTCTTAACTGTTGTATGGCGCTCAATGGTCTGGGCCCAAATGTGTTGAAGCGTTGCACATAGAATAAATAAGATTAAGATATATTTTTTCATCGCTAAGGTAAAAATCATTCTAGTCATCAAACTTTAGCCTGCTATCAATACTCTTAATAATTTCTCGAGCACCTCTTTTATGGGTGTTTATAAAGTTTGCATGGTTTTGGGTAGCTAAAATATAGTTCTTTGCCACTCTGTTTTTAAACGCTTCGGAATTACCAAAATAGGTTTTCATCTCATTGGTAAGACGCCCTTGCATCCAATCTATAAACCATGGCTGATTCGCAAAGTAATCTAAGTTGCTGAGGGTTTCAGATTTAACAAATTCATTGCTTTGGTCAATGATGTCCGTTATGGATTTGTAAAATTGTAAAATGGTGGTTTGTAAACTATCTTGTTCCTCAGCATCTATTTTCCCAAAGTTTTTAAGCATGTTATATCCTTTGTCCTGGATTGTGTAAGGTTTGTAGACTGTTATTAAACTTTTGCACCAATTGCAATTATCAATAGTGCTAGCATTATATTCCTTATTAATTACTTTTCGGCTATATTTATTGATGGAGTCGTAGAATGAAACAATCTCTGTGGCACCTAATGTGTCCGTTAACAAATCGGCACGCACAGTTTCAAAAATATTTCTAAGTTGGCGGTTTTGCTTACTGGCTTCGTTGAGATTGTTGACATAAAGGGCCAATAAAATACCAGCCATTACAAGAATGATTTCTCCAAGCGCATAAAGTAGATACGATTTTGCTTTATTATTGAGTAAATACGATTTCCGAATCTTCCTTAAAAAATTAAGCATTTTTAGTTATTTTTTTGATTGTCTTTGGCATCATTCTTTTTTATTTTAATGAATCTTGTAACTAACCTCACACCAAGACGGGCAAAAAGGATAATCGCAATTATCAATACGACATCAAAACCAGACATATTATCCATTTGGTTGCACTAATTTATGTTAATTCCTTTTGTAATTATTCCTTCACAATTCTAAAACCTACAATAGTTGAAGGTATCATACTTTGGTCGTTGCTATCGTAATAATCGTAAGCACTATAGCCATATACACCGTCGCTGTAATATTCGGCAGCATTACCTCCTAAATCGTAGATAAAGGTCGACTTTATTTTATACCCTTTAGAACTTCCCACAGGTTTTAAGAGCGTTGAATTGATGGTTTTGACTTTTTCCATAAGCTTCTTTGCGTCACTAGGAACAATGTCATAACCAGCCCATGCATTTAATGTGTTCTCTTGTTTTGCAGCTTTGTGCGCATAACGGTGCAGGGTCTTGGCCTCTTTATCGTTAGGGAGTCTATACTTTTCTCCAGTAACTTCAGATAGCCATTTTAGGTAATCCAGTGCTTTTGATTTTTCTACGATGGCAGGAAAATTGTCATGACCTTGTGTATAGGAAAACGCTTTGTCAAAACTCTTGAATTGAGCATTGGTGACTTCAAAAAGTCCTACGGTTAAGCTGTCTGATTTAATATAAACCGTTTCAGGAATCAAATAATCGTTATGTAGTTTTCCGTAAAGACCACTTGTTTGTTCAACACTGTCCAGAGCCA
The DNA here is from genome assembly GCA_964524415.1 of uncultured Flavobacteriaceae bacterium. Classification (GTDB taxonomy): domain Bacteria; phylum Bacteroidota; class Bacteroidia; order Flavobacteriales; family Flavobacteriaceae; genus Winogradskyella. The sequence continues at coordinate 3,481 of CAZGDG010000123.1, read as the reverse complement.
TTAAATGGGCCAATGGACTATCTTTCTTAAACGCTTCATTAACAGTTGAGGGTTTGCCTAGCAAATAGGTGTCTATCCAGGCCAATTCTTCTTTCATCTTTCGAAGTTGATGGGTGATTTTTCCCAATCCGTGAGGTTGTCCGGGAAACCAAAGAAATTTTACAGGCGCTTGTCCAACCTGCTGCAGCCCTCTATAATATTCCCAGCCTTGGTCTCTTGGGACGGCACGGTCTTCACTTCCGTGGAAAATAATGGTCGGCGTTTTTATTTTTTCAATTTCAAATAAGGGCGATTTTAAAATATAATTCTCATTGTAAGGTTTGCCGTTGCGGTCATCCCATGGTGCGCCTCCGAAATAATGTTGGTCAAAGCTCACACCAAACCTACAGGTGCCGTAATCTGAAGTCCAGTTTACATCACCTGCTCCAGCTGCTGCTACCTTAAATAAGTCTGGATATTTTACGGTAAGCATGGTCGTTAGTATAGCGCCGTTAGACCAGCCCATGGTTCCGAGTTTATCCTTATCAATTTTGCCTTGGTCATGTAAGATATCAATGGCCTTTAAGATATCTTCCATTTCAGGCTCATAATAATTTTCGCGTATACTTTCTACAAACTCCAAACCGTGATTACTTGAGCCATGGTAGTTTGGTTTTAAGACAAACATGCCACGTTGAGCCAAAATATTGGGATAAGTGCTCCAGCGCTCAGACCATGAATCTAAGTCTACACCTGACGGTCCTCCATGAATAGACAACATTAGAGGATAGCGTTTTCCTTCTACATAGTTCTCGGGATAGTACAGAATTCCAGTTACTTCCTCATTGTTATACCCTTTCCATACCATTACTTCGCTTTTGGTTATTGGCTTTTTACCCAAAGCAGTATTCAATTCAATTAAGACACTTTCGTTTGAAACTTTATGTTCGTTCAAATCAGCCAGATGATATGTTGGTAGGCTCGATGCTGTAGAATATTCATAAATGATATGCTTACCATCCTCTGAAATGTCCAAGACTCTTACGTGGTCATTTTTTTCATCCAGGTCTATCGCTTTCTTTTTCCAGGAATCGTCTTTTTTCTTGTAGTATGCCAATCGTCTTGTTGCCCTATTGGCAAGGGAAACTATGACATCATTGCCTACAACCCTATAACCACCAGCATGTCCTAACTCCCAGTCTAAATCAACTTCGGTGGAGGCCATTGACTCTAAATCGAAATAAAAGAGCTTATTGATACCAGGTCCATTGTATTTTGGATTGTTTCCATATTCTGAAGAAAAATAAAACCCCTTATGGTCTTCGGTAAATTGAAAGCCATAGGTTGGGTAATCAAATTCCTTAAGAATCTGAACAGTTTTTCCGGTCTCAAGGTTTTTAAGATATTGGAATGGTTTTTTTTGAGCATCGGACGCATAACTGCGACTACGTTGTACGCCATAAATGAGCCATTTACCATCTTTAGAAATGGCAAAACCGGTAAGTGGTTTTTTGTTTTCGGTAAGGCGCGTAACCGTTTTGTCCTCGAGTGAATAGCTGTAGACGTGATTAGGCTTCCAATGCAGGGAATCTTCTACTACAATGACATTGTCTTTTCGTTCCTCAGCTTCTTGTTCAAACAGGGATTTTCCATCATTGGAACTGTAAATCAAAGTGTGCTCATCTTTCCAAGCAATACCTGAAATACCATTCTTAAACTCGTTAACCTCAATCGCTTCTCCACCATATATGCTGAGTTTCCAAAGTTTTTTACCCTTGTCTCTAGAGGAAAGAAAATAAATATATTCTCCATCCTTAGAAAAAATAGGACTGTAGTCATTTTCATCACCATTGGTTAAAGGAATCGTCTTATAATTATCGTCATCATCTTTAATATTTAGACGTGTTAAATAGATGTTGGAAACAAACTTGTCTTCTTTTTTAACGCCTTTTCTTTTCGTCCATACCACCATTGAATTATCGGGTGAAAAAGATACTGAAGACATGGCTTCCCTATTGATTATATGCTCTGGTTCCCATCGTGAAGGGTCTGTTTTTTCTTGTGCAAAAATTGTAGCGTAAACAACTACCAATACAACGGTTAAAATTGAATTTAATTTAGTGATCATGCGTTTGTTGAGGTTTAATTTAATTGCCTTTGGCAGGTTCTGAAAATTTTGGAGGTGTAATGCTGCGTTTTGGTCCGAGTTGCTTCATAAGTTCAGAAACGGCGCGTTCGAGTTGTGGGTCGTTTCCGTTCTGTAACGCTTTAGCATCTTGTCGAACTTCGATATCTGGAGAAATACCTTTATTTTCCCCAATCCACTCATTATTTATGGGGTCAAAAACAGCATTATCAGGAGACGTAACACGTCCACCATCTATGAGCGGATAGTGGGTTGAAGATTTAACAAGTCCGCCCCAAGTGGTCATACCGATTAGTTTTCCGGCTTTTTGTTGCCTAAATACCCATGGGAAAAAATCACCACCAGACCCAGCTAGTTCGTTTATTAAAAGCACCTTAGGACCCAAAATTCCTGCAGGTAATGTCATCGGTTGCCCACTAGGTACTTCATTAGTAAGAGCAGCTCTTAAACTCCGTGTCATAAGGTCTACCATATAGTCATCTAAAAGTCCACCGCCATTAAATCGTTCATCAATGACGGCACCTTCTTTATCTTGCTGGGCAAAGAAATAGCGATTAAACGAGACAAAGCCAGGACCTCCAGTATTGGGCACCCATACATAACCTAACCTTCCATTGGAAAGTTTGTCAACTAGGCGCCTATTGTCTTCAACCCAAGTCCGCTGTCTTAAAGAATTTTCACTTGATATAGGCTTAACAATTTCTGTCCAATGGTCTTTAAAACTAGGCTTATCATTAATATGGATAATTGTCTGTTTATTTACGGTGCCATCGAGGAATTGGTAAATATTGTCCGTACCCTTTAGTTCTTTACCATTTACACCAACAATATAGTAGCCTTCTTTTATATTTAAGCCTGGACTGTCTAAGGGACCGTTTAGGCCTGGATTCCAACTTTCGGTGGTGTAAATTCTATTTATTTTCCATCGGCTATTATCAACACTAAGGTCTGCTCCCAATAAACCTACTCGATTACGTTCTGTCTCTGGATAATCGCCACCACCAACAAAACTATGGCCTACCGAGAGCTCACCGTTTATTTGGTCAATGATATAGGTAAGATCTGCTCGATGTTTTACAAAGGGAATCAATGGTTTATAGCGCTTATAAACCGTAGACCAGTCTCTTCCGTGCAAATTAGGGTCGTAGAAGTAATCTTTTTCATAACGAACGGTCTCTTCAAAAATCTGTACCCATTCTGCAGATCGGTCCAAGTTCATTTGCAAATTAACCTTTAACTGTTTGGCGCCCTTCGCATTACTACCTGAGGTTTTAGCTACCTTCCAAGCACCACCAAACCTGGCTAATAGATGTTCGCCATAAGGTGTTACATAAACCGACCTAACATTAGTTGCAA
>CAZGDG010000122.1:2429-6629 GCA_964524415.1 uncultured Flavobacteriaceae bacterium | reverse complement strand
GAATAGTCCAAAGTCTTCGCCCCATTTAAAAGGTTCTGTTATTTCAATAATAGTAAAGTCATTTTGTGTTGCTGCATTTTTGATGCTCGTAACCGCCTCAGGGTGATTACAGTTAGATTTAAAAACCTGTGCGTAAGAGATTTGTGCAGATAGTTGCTCTTTTTTACATTGTTGATGTACATAATTTTCCAAAGCGTCACAATGTTTTTCCATTAATTTGGGAGACCAAGTTCTTAAGGTAAGATGCACTTCACCGTTGCCAGCAGATATACCGTAGTTCTTACCACCGAGATTGACATGGATTGGTGTGGCTAAAAAGAAATCTTCAGCCTTAGGGTCGTTCTTGGTGAGCTTGTCTGCAAATTGCAATATGTTTGCTATTGTGGAAGCAGGATTGTAGCCATGTTCCGGTTCTGCTGCATGTGCTGTTTTACCCTTCAATTTAATTATAATGCTTTTTACGTTACTAGTAAAGCTGCCATTTTTAATAATAATCTGATGTTTTTCATATCCAGGTAGATTGTGCAGGGCAAAACAAAAATCAATTTGAATATTATGAAAGAATGCATCGGACATTACTTGTTGTGCGCCTTCTCCTGTCTCCTCAGCAGGTTGGAAGAGTAAAAGAACCTTCCCATTATCAATAGGATGATTGTTCAGCTCTAATGCCAGTCCGAGTAAAATAGTTGTGTGGCCATCATGTCCGCATTTATGGGAGACACCTTCTGCTTCGGACTTATGTCCAAAAGTGTTAGTCTCCTGTATGGGCAAAGCATCGATATCTCCTCGAATTAAAATTGTTGGCCCTTCTATTTCACTATCAAACAAAGCTGTAACGCCTGTTTTGGCTACGGTTGAACAATGAGCATTTGTATGTGAGGATAGAAATTCTAGGATACGCTGTTGCGTACCATATTCTTCGCCTGAAACCTCAGGATATTGATGTAACGTTCTGCGGATATTAAGAAGAGTTTCGGTCAACGCTTTTTCCATTGCCACAGTATAAAGATTTTATGGTAATTTCAAAAACTTACTGCCGTAAAAACATATCTATTTTACAATACTACTTTTTGCCAATTCTTTTACAACACCCTAATCTAGGGCTAAACCATGGCGAGAAAATTCTTTAATATGGTAAAACCATCATTGCCTTCTTGTAATTCTTCAGGGTGAAATTGAGATGCGTAGATTAACTTATTTTCATGACGTATCACTTCTATCCCATCCGAGGAAATGGCTAGTGGAATTAATCCCTTGCCTAAATGTTCTATGGCGATATGATGATATTCAAAAGCGCGAAGTTCTAACGATTTTAGGGACTTAAAAATTGGGTCTTCTTTAAGAATATGGATACGATTAATACCGCGTCTATATTCTTTAAGAAGTTTGAATTCGGAATTGTAGGCCGCACCAATAACTTGGAAGCCTTCACAAATTCCAAAAACAGGAATATTGCATTCACGGATTATTTGTATTTCGTTTTTATATAATTCCTTACTTTCAGCGACTTCAGCTGCTCCACCTCCTCCAGATAATATAATACAGTCGAACCGCTCTGTGTCTTCAGGTTTTACCTCTTGAAAGTCAATAATCTCTATATCATAATGACTCAAAGCTTGCTGCAGATCAGCTATGAAATGAGTCATATTGTTTATAATAAGGATAGTCTTAGCGTTCATTTATATAACTCCCATTTAACGTTTACAAGGATTTTCAGGACTGTCTTTCTTTTATTCTGTTCTTTCTGGCGTAAATCCAAGCGCCAGAACCTAATATGAGATACAGAAAAATAATGATTAACATTTCTTCCCATTTTGTAGTAAATTCATAATATAAAATTAGTAGCCCGCCAATACCTAAGCCTATTACTGAGAATGCCGTTAAAAATTTAGATGAATTGGTCTTATCTCTAATCTTAAAATTGGCAACCGCCATTAGTAATGAAACAAGCAAAAATGTAATACTGCCAAATTCTAGAATAAGTTCAAGACCACCCAAAAAGATTAAAATGCTTGCCATAATGGCCATGCCAATAATGGCGTTCTGAGGAATATTGTTCTTTCTCATAGCAAGCCAACTTGGGAAATAGCCATCTTTAGCTATCACAGAAAGTTGTCTCGAAGACCCAAAAACGGTACCACTTATGGCGCTACTTGTGGCTAAAACAGCTCCAATAATAACGAGATTTGTTCCCAATGTACCTAGAATATTACCAGCACCAGCCGCAAGGGCATATTCTTTATTATTAATAAGATCATCCTTGGGTATGGCGAATAAAGCGCCTAACGCAATCACAACATAGATTAAAACGGCTAGCGCAATGGCTGTATAAATGGCACGCGGAATATTTTTTTCGGGATGGGCCATTTCGCTAACAGCATTAATAACGAGTTGAAATCCTTCGTAGGCAACAAAGGTTATGGAAGAGACAATTAAGATAGTGAGCACGCTGGAATTTTCAGCATCTATTGCAATATGTTCCATAAACGTTCTGAAATCTGTTGTGCCATTCTGAATTAATACGAATGAAATTATCGTTAATAAAACCAACTTGGTATAGACCATAAGGTCTTCAATTTTACCCATGCCATTAACGCTCCATACGTTGATTAACGTAAAAACACCAATAACACCGATGGCAATTGCTTTACGTATCCAAACAGTATCTGCATAAGCCGTGCTGCTAATCGCATATGAGGAAAATGTATATGCATAAAGGGCCAGTGTACTAATGTATCCGAATATAATAAACCAACCTATGGCAGAGGCAGAAAAATGAGAGCTGGGAAAGGTTTTTTTGTAGAATGCATATGTAGCGCCTTCATCTTTATAATAGAGACCTAACTTAACATAAGAATATGCAGCTAAAGCTGCGATGAAACCGCCAATGATTATAGCTATAGGAGTTAAATTTCCTATCATGGAAACCGAAACCCCAAGGATGGTAAAAATACCACCACCAACCATACCACCTAGTGCTATGGCCACGAGTTCTGCAAGACCTAGACTTTTATGTCGTTTACGATGTTGGCCCACAAACGGTTTTTGTTCTATAGCTCAAATACATCTTTTGCTACGGCATGGAAACCACTTTTAATAACAGCGTCTTCAACGTCTTTTACATCTACTACTTCTTTCGTATGTACTGTAAATTCCAGAGGAAATACTTCTGAATTTAGAATGACATCTTTCACACCTTTAACCGCTAAGACTCGTTTTTTAATTTTTTTCAGGTCTTCAACTGATTCTGCATTGGTGCCAAATATTTTACCGTAGTTTCCTGGGATTATGTTTTCGGAGAGTAAGCTCATATGTTTTATATCCTTTAGATTAATTTGCTATTTGTTCTGTAAACTGAAACTATGTTCTGAACAATATATCATATGCAAATTCAGTTAAATTTAAGAAATATAAAATGATTAATGTCATCTTTATATAGACACGACCAACTGAATTTAATACTTTATGAATACACGAAACACGAATACGACTAGCTGTAGCTGAATGGGGAGGTTCATGGTCACTTCATTTTCTCAAAGTTTACTCTGGCTTTTGCGCTACTGTTATCGTCAGTGTCAAAATAAAGTTCGTAGCCTTTAAGTAAGTTTACCTTTTTTGTCTCTCCTTTTGCAATGGGTATAGTCTTTATAATCTCTCCGTTTCGTTGAACTCTAATAGAAAAGGTACGATTTCCAATATTATCTACTATGGCTATACAGTTTTGCCCAGCAAAAGGATTTTTAGCACCATCTTGCCCAGGGCCTTTGCCAGTGATGCACATACTTTGAGAAGCTTTCAGTTCAAATTCGGTCTGGGCAAAGCCGCAATAGTTAACCAGTATGCTAAAGCTAAATAGAAGGAGTAAGGATTTCATGGTTCAATCGTTTAAGAGGTTATTAAGAGTTTAGTTTTGGCGCAAGATTTTTTCCATTTTACGGCCTTTGGCCAACTCATCTACCAATTTATCTAAGTATCTCACGTTTTGTGTTAGTGGAAATTCAATGTCCTCAACCCGATACCCACAAATGACCCCTTTAATCAAGTTGGCATTTGGGTGTAATGTGGCGTTTTCAAAAAATGTTTCAAAGGTTACTTTTTCATCGATTAGTTCCTGTAGTTTCGCCTCATCATAACCAGTAAGCCATTCGATAACCTCGAATAACTCCGCCTTGGTTCGACCTTTCTTTTCAATTTTTGTGA
>CAZGDG010000122.1:0-2329 GCA_964524415.1 uncultured Flavobacteriaceae bacterium | reverse complement strand
GTAAAACCAATACCAATGAGGGTGAATAAAATACCACCAATGAATTCTCGTCTCCAAGCAATAAAAAGAATTAGTGTCAGTATAAGCGATGGTATGAGGTGCATTATAAAATCCCCTATTTGATTCCAAAACGTTTTTTCTGGGTTAAAAGCGTCGAGTGCGAATATGCTTATAAATAGAATGGCCAAAATACCAATTACTCTTGGCAGCCAGTACAGTATTTTCAAACGTCTATTGGTCATTTTGGATTGGTTTAAAGGAGTTCATGCTGTTTCAATACTTCACTAGAAGCTTCGTAACCTTTTGTGATGAGGGCATCTACTTGACTAGTATCAGCTTTATTAAAACCTGTCAAATCTGGTTTTATAATCAAATCTGCTTCCTTGGTATGAAAGTCATCAGCTCTTTGCATCAAAAAATGTAGGCTGTGAAGAATAACATCAAGGACATTGGCAGGTTTGGGATACGTGTGTTTGGAATTAAGGTCTACCCCAACCACATAGTCGTCAGACAATTTTTTTGCTGTGGCGACAGGAACATTTTCAGAAACACCACCGTCTACCAAAAGTTTTCCATCTAGTTCAACTGGCGTGAAAATCCCTGGGATACTCGTACTTGCCATGACAGCTTTGGCAACAGACCCTTTTTTAAGTACTACCTTTTTGCCATTTACCACATCGGTAGCGACCAGTGCCAAAGGAATAGGCGCATCTTCTATATTTTTATCGCCAATGTGTTTGATAATAAGTTGGCCCAGTTTTTCATTGGACAGCAATCCAAATTTGGATAAGGTTATTTTAGAAATATCAATCCAATTTAAATTTGAGGCAATGTCTTTTATGGCATTCCAATCATGGTTAAAAGCATATAGGGCACCAACCACAGCACCTATGCTGGTACCAGTAATATAATTAACTTTTAAATCCGTTTCACTGAGTGCCCTTAAAACACCAATGTGAGCCGCACCTAAAACAGCACCGCCACCTAGGGCTAGACTTATGGTTTTTGATTGGTTCGTCATATCGTACAGGATTTTTGAAAAATCGTTTTTAGAGTAATCCTCATTTGAAAATTAAGATAAGCTGAGTTTTGAGTTGTTTAATACGGTTTTTAAGTTAGCCAAAGATTCTGGCTCAATGTATTGTGTGTTTATTGTTATTGATTTTTTGTCTGTTTCAAGGATAATATCACCTGCAAATTGATTCACGCTCTTTATTTCTTTTAGTTTGAACTTTTTTCCTAGAGGTCCATTAATGGTGATTGTCTCGTTTTTAATTGTTACGTAGTGGTATTTCCTTTGATAGGTATAGATACCCAGATAGGACAGGGCTATTAGGAGCCAAAAATAATCGAACCAGCGAGTGCCTTCATCAAAAATCAAAAGGATTAGGAAGTAGGCGAGCCAGATAATACCAAAAGCGAGGTTAATGTTTAATTGTCGTTTTTTAAAACCAATTTTCATGATGTAATGTTACGCCTTTAAGCTAGTTGAATATAGTATTTAAATATTTTGAGCACCACTAGCTATTTACAACATGGAAATTACTACTTTTTAGGCTGCTCTACAACTAGGAAGTGTTCAAATCTAATTTCGAAAATGATATGGATTCCAAACTATTTCTAAATAGGCCTAATCATTTTTCTTCAGCATTAGATTGAAATAATAATTATATTCGCGCACTTTTTTTATGTTTTGAATTGAACACTTATCATAAGTTGGAGGATTGGCTCACCTGGATGGATGAGCTTTCCCAAAAGGATGTCGTAATCATTGATAACTTCATAGACAGACAATTATTAGAGGACATACAGTCTTTTTTTGCGGCACATCTCAACGCTTTTTCTAAAGCGGGAATTGGAGCGCTGGATCAACACGTCATTCGGAAAGACATACGAGGCGATTTTACGTACTGGTTAGACCGTAAAAGAGACACAGACCTAAAGCTTTTTTGGGAACTTGTTGATGAGACTATTCATGTTTACAACAGGTATTGTTATTTAGGGCTCTCTGGTTTTGAATTTCACTTAGCCCATTATCCCAAGGGAGGTCATTATGATAAACACCTAGATCAGTTTAACAATAGAAATAACAGAACGATTTCTGTGGTTATTTATCTCAACAAAACATGGCAAAAGGGTGATGGTGGTGAGCTAGAGATTTTCCTTAAGGACGGTTCAACCTTAGTTGTAGAGCCAGTGGAAGCGCGTTGTGTCATGTTTAAAAGTGCAACAGTACCACATCGCGTGCTTGCATCCCAAAAACCACGTTACAGCCTTACGGGATGGCTGCTGCAACAACCATCTGCATTGGGACAGTTTTTGGGGTAGT
>CAZGDG010000121.1:0-6644 GCA_964524415.1 uncultured Flavobacteriaceae bacterium | reverse complement strand
ATACGCTTACTATACTCGTTATAGCAGTTAATGTCACCGATAATGCAATATTGCCATTACAAATCTGTGTTATTAAATTGCTCGTTGGGCCTCCAGGACATGTAGCTAATATCATCAATCCAATGGCCATTACCGGACTTAAACCAAAAGCAATTGCTAGTAAAAAACCAACAATAGGTAAAAAATAAGTTGGTTGCTAAGACCAATTAAAATGGCTTTGGGATATTTAATGATTCTAGTGAAATCATTAGGTAATAGATTCATTCCCATTCCTAGCATAATAGTACCAAGCGCTACGGGAAAGAATACTTTACTTAAAAGTTCGGCTACAGTCAAATGGGATTAATTATTTAATAATTTTATCGGCACAAGTTATAATAAAATTTCACAAAAGTATAACCGTTTGCTAATACCAATATTGAGAGACTATGCGCTGTATTCTTCCTTAAAGACATAATTTGTAAAGGGAAAGTGCATCAATCCTCAACCAACTCAAGCTCATGTTAAATGCTTTATCGATTAATTTAAAGATTTTAGATGTTTCAGTTAGTAAGTATTTAAAGGTTCTTCTTAGTATGTAATTTTCATAATATAAAATTCATGAATCGTTTGTAAAAAATAAATATGGAAATGTAACCGCAAAAACCCGTTTTTGATTATGGCTGTCTCAAGTTATAAAGGAGCCTTTAGAATACATATTATATTTTATACATTTCCTTAGTGCCACAAATATTATTATAAGTCCGTGAAAGTAGAGATAAAAAAAACAGCCATTCTTAAAAATGGCTGCTTCCTGTAATAATCTATATCGCAATTTTATATCTAAATGTAACTTCTAGAGCCACCGAGAAGATAGTAATTTTTTTTACTAGGGTTTCGGTAAATACCATTATACATTATATCGAAATTAATTAGCATCAATTCTAAACACCAGTCCACCACTGAAGCCACCAATTATTTGTGTTGAACCTGTACTAAAGCCTGCGCCTCCTGTTCCAACATAAAAACCGCCGTAGTTTACAGGGAAGTATAGGTTACCTTGTAAATTCAAACCGACGACATCCGAAAACATGATGTTGGCACCTGCCTCAAAATTAAATGCAAAATATGTATTACTGCTAAGACTTGGTGTAATTTGCCCTTGAGGTAAGCAACCTGTGCAATTTAAGGTGTTCTCATTTTTGGGCGATACCACTACGAGCCCTAAGCCACCACCTACGAAGGGTTTTACTTTGCCATTATTTAAATACCTTTGAACTCCTAACAAGAACCAATCATTTTGAAGATCAGAAAGTCTTACTTCTCTATTGTTTTCAATGTCTATATCCCGTACTCTGCTCTCTGTACCCATACTGGTATAGGATAATTTGACAACAATTCCAGGTCGGGCTTCTACACCGGCGGCAATACCCCATTGACCACTAGGTTCTGCCTTAACATAGCCTAGGCCATAATTAAGACGCGTTCCAAATTGATAACCGTACGATGGGGTAATTTCAATAACCTGTGCAGAGGTCATGAATGTAGTCATAATGACCACCGCTAATACTGTTGCTTTTTTTGTCATAATAATGTTGTTTTAGAGACAGATAAATTTATAATAGTATGTGGGACCAGCCAAAAATAAAACTGTGCGTATTTGAGCCAATCTCTTTTAACGTTGCTGAATTCAAATATACTAACTTCATGCTTTGTAATTTGGAAATTTTGTAACCTACGGAGCCAGCAGATAAAAGGTTGGTCCTTAAATCTGCACTTGAAATATTATTTACTATAGATTCGCCTCCTATGCCATAACTGAGACTTATGGAAGCCCACAGCTTAGGGTCAAATCGTTTGATCAAATGGGTTTGAAATGCGAAAATAGGGTCTTGTTTCCTTGTTGTATCTCCAAAAAAATTATTGTTATTACTAAAGAAGAATACGGATCCCGTAAGTTCATAAGACCAATCCCTCCAATTGTGAACCATACCTATCTGTGGCCTAATAATGATTTGGTTTTGACCAATATTAATCAGCTTTTCGTTGAAGTATTGCCCTGTTGGAAATGTTATGGCCACTGAAGCACCAAACGTTGTATATACAGGATGTGCCTTGTAATAGGCTTGTAGCTCACTGGCATTGCCAGGAGGCGGGCCGCTAAAATTAATTGAAAATCTTAAACGTGAATCTCCAAAGCCATTGCGGTACACACTTGCTGGATTACCACTTAATTTCCCTTCAAACAACATAAAGTTATAAGGTAAAGTCATATCTACCCTAGCAAGCTTTTTACCAAGTTTAAACGGTTTTATATAGGATAAAATTAGGGTACTGACATTCACGGAAACATCTTCTGCCTGCAATACGGGGTCGAACAGAACATCACCAAAACTATAGATATAACCCGCACCAAAAATATCAGATTTTAAAGGTAGTGAAGACCACCGACGTGGTTCAATATCTTGGGCACTGGTATTTAATGCCGTACTTATAAAAAAGATTGAAATTAAAACTTTAGAATAGTGTTGTACAAATGGCATTAGACCTTTTCGGTATTCTTTCTTAATATTTGAATCAAACAACAACATTCATGATTTAAGCCATGTCTATTTCTTATCAAGTGCTTTCATAATTTCCTTAGTGTATTTATCTGCGGTTTTATAAGCATCTTTAGGATTCTCAATTGTGGTTGTGACTACGGCAATCAATTGGTCATTGTCATTAGCTCCTAAACTATAAGCCACAGTTTCCAAATAATAGGTTTTTGTAGTATAAGTCGTTGGGGTAGTATTTCCAATGGTAACGCCATATACGTAAGGTTGATAATAATAGCCATAAAAACTACCATAGTAGGGTGGGTAAAATGTATTCCACGGGTCATTAAAATAATAATTGTTATTGGAGCTGGTTGTGCGTTCCCTAACGTCCTTAACAGACGTTAAAACGATAGCGTCAAAACCTTCGTTATTTAAGATTTCTCTAATCATTTTTTTTCGTTCCTCTGTCATTTCCTCCGTCGGCGTTGTTGATCCGAATTTACTGAAGCTTGGTGTGGCATTTATACCTCGGGCAATGAGCTTGTCGGCAATCTCGCGTTCAAAGGCGATTTTGGCTGATTTATTGGACGACCGCGCCATAACTAACACGTTTTTATAATTGTGCTTTGATGCCTCTGGAGATTTCCATGCGTCAACAACCTTGATTCCGCCGCAATTCAACAGCATAGACAGTAACACGGAAAGACTTAAAAATTTAAAAATTGATTTCATTTCTTAATGTAATTAGAGGCCTAAAATACATATTTCTGTGTATTAAAGTTGTATGCAAATGCAAATTATGTATTTTAACCATCGACATGTGATTTACATTGAAGAATTTGTTTAAAAATATTGGGCCTGGAGCTTTGGTCGCCGCTGCTTTTATAGGTCCTGGCACTGTAACAGTCTGCACCATTGCTGGCGTTAATTTTGGATATGCGCTATTGTGGGCTATGCTCTTATCTATTTTCGCTACCATTATCCTTCAAGAGATGGCCGCTAGACTTGGGGTAGTGTCACAGCAGGGCCTTTCGGAAATTATACGAAGCCAAATAACACATCCTATTTTAAAAATCATAGCCTTGATTTTAATTATATCGGCTATCATTATTGGAAATACCGCCTATGAAGCTGGAAACATAAGTGGTGGTGCTCTCGGGTTAGAAACACTTTTTGGGTTTAAATCAGTCGAGTTTTTATATTTCAATTTTAATATTTATGCTTTACTCATAGGCTTTATAGCTTTTGTTGCCCTCTATGCGGGGACTTATAGGACCATTGAACGTTTTTTGGTGTTTTTGGTTGCGCTAATGAGTTTGGCTTTTATATCAACAGCTGTTATTACCAAACCAAATCTATCTGAGTTGCTTTCAGGCCTATTTACACCAACACTTGAGAAAAAAAGCCTTTTGGCAGTTATAGGATTGATCGGTACAACAGTGGTGCCTTATAATTTATTTCTTCATGCATCTTTGGCCAAAGCAAAATGGAAGTCCGTTAAGGATGTTAAGTATGCAAGGCGCGACACAATTTTTGCGGTTGTATTGGGAGGTGTTGTTAGCATGTCCATTATTATTTCAGCCGCAGAAATACCTATGAATGACATTTCAAATGCGTCTGATTTAGCATTGAGTTTGGAGCCATTAGTTGGAGTCTATGCTAAATATTTCTTATCCATAGGGCTTTTTGCTGCAGGCATAACCAGTGCTATTACCGCACCACTAGCCGCAGCTTACGTGGCAAGCGGTTGTCTGGGCTGGTCTTCAAACTTAACCTCTATGCGGTTTAGGTTGGTTTGGATATGCGTCTTGGGCTTAGGTGTGTTGTCTTCGAGTTTAGGATTTAAAGCCATTTCCATAATAAAATTTGCTCAGGTTGCTAATGGGCTATTATTACCGATAATAGCTATATTTTTATTGTGGGTAATGAATAATTCCAAGGTCCTAAAGGACAAGGTCAACACCACTTTTCAAAATAGTTTAGGTTTAGGGATAATAATTGTGACTGTGGTTTTAGGAATTAAAGGTATATTAAGCGTATTGGATATTGTATAATGACCAAATTTCAAATAGACATTAATGCCGATGTTGGTGAGGGGCTCAATAATGAAGAGGCGCTTATGCCTTATCTAAGCTCCTGCAATATTTCTTGTGGCGCACATGCAGGAAATGAAGTTGCCATAGCTAAAACGATGGCACTGGCTGTAAAAAATAAGGTTAAAATAGGTGCACATCCTTCTTACCCGGACAAAAAGAATTTTGGGAGAAAGCCAATGGCCTTAAGTCATAACGAATTATTGGATAATCTATTAAGGCAATTAACCTTTTTTAAAAGGCTTTTAAAAATCCATAAAGCTCAGCTTCATCATATTAAGCCACATGGAGCGCTCTATAATTTAGCAGCTGTAGATAAGGGAATAGCGCAAGTTGTTATAGAGCTGATGAAAAACCAAAGTAAATCCGTGAAACTTTATGTGCCATATGGCTCAGTTATTGCAGAGCTTGCATTAAATGAGGGCGTAGAAATAGTATATGAGGCCTTCGCGGATAGGAATTACAATTCGGATTTAACACTAGTGTCACGTCAAGAGAAAAAAGCAATAATTACAGATCCTAAAGAAGTGCTAAGTCATTGCCTATCGATTTTTGAAAATGAAAGCGTAAAATGTTTAGATGGGTCTACAGCAACTATAAAAGCATCTACTTTCTGTGTACATGGCGATAATGAAAATGTTCTAACTATTTTGAAATACCTCACTACTAACTTTGCAAAAAAGGGTATAGAAATTTTATAGACGAATGAACTATAAGTTAAATTATTTTAGATGTAATGAACGCTCTGTTCTTATCAGTTGGCCACAGAAAATTGATGAAAATATTCTATACGACATCTTAAACTTCAAGGATGGCATCAAAGAAAATATAGTTAAACATAAGGTTGAGATAATTCATGCATACAACTCAATATTAATAATATATGATAAAACTATAGAGAATTTCAATGACACTAAATGTCATTTAAACTCGATTTATAATGCGTCTAAGGGCAAACAAAACAGGTCTAATGTATTATGGGAAATTCCTGTCTGCTATGGCGATGCTTTCGGGTTTGATATTACCACTATTTGCAATGATAAAAGTATATCAAAAGAAGAGCTCATTAGGCTTCATTCCACTCCACAATACACAATTTTTTTCCTAGGGTTTTTACCTGGATTTCCATACTTGGGAGGATTGGATTCCCGATTGCACACACCTCGAAAATCTAATCCTAAACAGGAAGTGCCAGCAGGTTCTGTTGCCATTGGTGCACATCAAACAGGGATATATACCCAAAACAGTCCTGGTGGTTGGCACGTTATCGGAAAAACTCCAATTAAGTTGTTTGACCCACATCAGTCGCCACCTTGTTTTATGGAGCCAGGTCACAAATTGCGTTTTGTGCCCATTTCAAAAGATGAATTTCTAAAAACAGAGGCCTTGGTTAAAGAATCAAAATATTCACTAAAACCGATTGATTTAGATGCTTAAAGTGCTTGAATCTGGTTTTTGGACCTCCATACAAGATGGAGGACGATATGACTTCAGAGGCTATGGTGTCCCTGTTTCTGGGTGCATGGATTCGTATTCTGCAGAGTTTGCCAATATCATCCTAGGAAACAGGAAAGGCATGGCTGTAATGGAGCTAACAATGACTGGGCCTTCGCTTCAATTTGATAGTCCAACTTCCATTGCCATTGTTGGAGCTGATATGCAACCTTCCATTAATGGAACACCAGTTTTGCACAATAAAGTAATTAACATAAAGGCAAAAGATATTTTGAAATTTCACGCCGCCAAAATAGGTGTTCGATGCTATTTGGCCATAAAAGAAGGGTTCAAAAGTGAAACGGTTTTAGGCAGTCGGAGTTTTTACGAGGGAATTACCGAGCAAGTAAGATTAAAGAGAGGGGATGCCATTCCTTATCAAACAGCCACTAAAACCATGTCTCCAGCACTAGCCAAATTAAAATTTAAAGATGATTATTTACATCAATCCCAATTAGATGTCTTTCCTGGTCCTGATTATGAAATGCTGAACCAAGATCTAAAGAATGTATTGTTTAATAACGAATTTAAGATTTCT
>CAZGDG010000120.1:0-6653 GCA_964524415.1 uncultured Flavobacteriaceae bacterium | reverse complement strand
AAAAAAATTGATAATGCCATTGCTTACTACTCCAAGAAAGGAGAGGAGATATTGAAAATCGTTAACAGTAGGAGCGACCTTACGGCAGATGAACTGATTAGCTATGGTGAAGAAATGGCTATTATCGAATATAAACTAACAGCTCTAGAAGTTGCTAAGGAGAGTTAGGCTATATTTTACCCTGCCACTCGTTAAAAAATTGTTCTAAGTAGCGTTCCATGAATTCATGGCGTTTTACCGCTAATTTTTTTCCTGTTTCAGTAGTCATTTGGTCCTTTAATAGCAATAATTTTTCGTAGAAATGATTAATGGTAGGGCCTTGAGCCTTCTTATACTCCTCCTTGGTCATGTTAAGGTTTGGAGGAACAGCTGGATCATATAGAACACGGTTTTTAAAACCACCATAATTAAAACAACGAGCAATACCTATAGCGCCCATCGCATCTAAGCGGTCAGCATCCTGGACCACTTTGAGTTCTTCACTCATATACGATACTTTTTTGTCAAAGGTGTTCTTAAAGGATAGGGATTTAATAATTTCAACTACTTCATTAGTTAGTTTTGGGTCAAGCCCGATTTTAGTTAGGAATGCTCTAGCCAGGTCTGGTCCAATAGCCTCATTCCCGTCGTGAAACTTAGAGTCTGCAATATCGTGCAATAAGGCCGCTAGTGAGACAACCAGGATGTTTACATTTTCATGTTTTGCAATAGCCAAACTGTTTTTGTACACGCGCTCGGTATGAAACCAATCATGTCCGCCTTCAGCCCCTTTAAGACGTGCTTTGACAAATGTTATTGTGGTTTCTATTATGTGGTTAGGTGTCATACCGCTATATGAGATGTGATGTCCTTTTCAATCGTTCCAATCATCGTACTCACATCCTTTTCTGCTTTAAGTTCTACGGGTTGGTGAACTTTAAATTTGATATGGGCGCCAATGCCCATAGGGAATTTACCATATTGCAATGTTTTCCAAGAGTTATTTATGGTCACAGGGACAATGAGAGCATTAGGTACGTGTTTAAACATGGTTAAAAGCCCTTTGGTCTTAAAGACTTTGGGATGCCCATTTCTGCTTCGTGTTCCTTCCGGGAAAATAACAGCAGCCCAATTGTTTTCCCTTATACGCTCAGCAAAACCCTCTATTGCCTTAACAGAACCTCTTGGGTCTTTGCGGTCTATGAGAACGGAACCGCCATGCCTCAGATTATAAGATACACTGGGAATACCTTTACCGAGCTCTTTTTTGCTAATAAATTTGACGTGATGCTTTCTAAAGTACCATATTAAAGGAGGGATGTCATACATACTTTGATGATTTGCTACAATAATTAAAGGAACACCAGTTGGAATTTTGTATGGGTTATTGAAACTAAATCTCGTCCCTAAGACATTTAGACAGCGCATGAGAAAAAATTGGAGCCAGTCTACCGTAATTTTATGAGCTTGGTAACCTAGAACATTAAAGGCAAACCATTGAATAGGATGAAAAACCACTAGTGTAATCCCAAAGCAGATGTAGTATAAAACGGTAAGCGGATAAGCGATTAGTTTTCTCATGGCGTAAAAATAAAAAACCACGATGATAATCGTGGTTTTTGTATAGATTGTTCTGTAAAACTAGCAGTGCTCGTTGTAAGCATCCATTAAATTTTCTGCTATAAGTTCAGCTGGCCTGCCTTCTATATGATGACGCTCCAACATATGAACCAATTCGCCATTTTTAAATAAGGCCATACTTGGAGAGCTCGGTGGAAATGGCACCATATGTTCTCTGGCTTTATCTGTGGCTTCTTTATCTACACCAGCAAAAACTGTAACAAGATGGTCTGGTCGTTTCGCGTTTTGCAAACTTTGTCGTGCGCCAGGTCTTGCATTAGCAGCAGCACAACCACAAACAGAATTTACTACAACTAGAGTAGTACCTTCTTTAGCAAGTGCGCTTTCTACAGCTTCGGCTGAATGTAATTCTTCAAAACCAACACTGGTTAAATCTTCTCGCATTGGTTTTACTAATTCTGGAGGATACATATTTAATTTGTTTTAATTAACACTTTTTTGAAAAGCAAAGATACCAATTGTGTAACAATTAAATAAACACATCCACTAACTAATAGTATATTTATATATTCATAAAATCAATAGAGGATATGAGCTTTGCAAAATGGATAGGAGGAGCTATAGGATGGTCTTTTGGAGGGCCCATTGGAGCTATCATAGGGATTGCACTAGGAAGTTTGGTCGATAATATTTCAGATACTTCAGGCCCTTTACTAGAGGACAAAAGATCAAGAAAAGATCGGAGGGACCCTTACCGAAGAAAACCAAATTATGACAATAAACGACCAAAGCCAAAAACACAATCTGGCGATTTTGAGGTTAGTTTACTTGTTTTGGCCTCTATCATAATTAAAGCCGATGGTAAACAAGACAAACGCGAACTAGATTTTGTAAGACAACAGTTTAAGTCACTTTATGGTAAGGAGAGAGCCAACCACGCATTTCAGCTTTTCAAACAAATAAGCAAGCAAAATATATCCATGAGGCAGGTTTGTTTACAGATTAAACAAATGATGGACCACGCTTCTAGACTTCAACTGCTTCACTTCTTGTTTGGCATTGCAAAGGCTGACGGTTATGTTACCGATAAAGAGTTGCATAAAATACATACCATGTCCGGGTATTTGGGAGTGAGCCATAAGGATTACGAAAGTATAAAGGCTATGTTTTACAGCAGTTCCGACAATGCCTATAAAATTTTGGAGATTGATAAGTCCGTTTCAGATGATGAGGTTAAGCGTGCCTACCGTAGAATGGCAAAGAAATATCATCCTGATCGCGTTATACATTTAGGAGAAGAGCACCAAGAAGGCGCTGAAGAAAAATTTAGGCAAGTTCAGGAAGCCTATGAATATATTCAGAATGAAAGAGGATTTAATTAAGCCCTCGTTTTAGGCTAACCTTAAATTTACCAAGATTGTTAGTTTAAGCTTTTCGTGATTTTTTTCACGTAATCCTTAGCCGTGTTTTCTGCTCCAGAGGGATTATCTAATTTAGATGTTACAACCGCTACTAATTGATTTTCCTTTGGTTTTTCTAAATCATAAACTGTAGTTTCCACAACATAAATTTTCGAGGTCGAAGTAACCGTGCGTGGTTCTACGTAAGTGCCAAGAGTAGACATAGCCATAGGATGATAATAATAACCTCGGAATCCGCCATAATACCTCGGATAGTAGTTCCAATAATTGCCACCTACATAATAACCGCCCTCCTGAGTTGTGCGTGTCTCTTCTTGGTAGTCTTTTAATACTGTTAACACTATAGCATTAAACCCTTCGTTTTTTATAAGGTCAAGAAATTGTTGAGAATCTTCTTCAGTAAGTTCCCTATCAGGATTCATAGTGCCAAATTTTCTAAAACTTGCTGTGGCATTATAACCAGAAGCCGTCATGTTATTTACAATCTCATTTTCAAAAGCAATGCGCCCTTGCCTATTACTGGTTCTAGCAATAACCAAAAAATTGTTATCCTTTACTGAAGAAACATCATCACTTTTCCAAGAATCTAGAACCTTAACGCTAGAGCAATTTTGAAGTGAGATAAAAAGCACTAAACTACATAAAAGTAAGACCTTATTTTTCATGGTTTTATAATTAAAAATATCCCAAATATATTGATTATTAATCAAATATAACAGCGCAATTTTTAAAATGAAAACCGCAATATTAAGGCTTTATAAATTATTTTTTAGATAAGTCTAAAAATAAAATTATATTTGCAAAAAAATATGCAATGAGGTTTTTGATATTGTTTTGTTTGGTTATAAGTAATGTGATTTATTCTCAAGATAAAAATGTTACGGGAACAGTGGTACACAAGGATGTACCAGTTTCATATGCTGCAATAAAGCTAACCGGTAATCAAGAAATCTATGTCGCCTATTCAGATAAAGACGGATTGTTCAACTTAGCCATACCATTTGGTGAGTATAAAGTATCGGTTGATGTACTCGGATTCAGGTCTAAGTTTCCGACACTTAAAATCACGAAGGAAAATTTTAAAACCATCATACTTGAGTTGGAAGAGGATTTGCTAGGGTTAGACGAAGTTGTTGTAAGTGCCACTAGAAACAGGGTAAATAAAAAAGAAGCACCGATAATTGTAAACACCCTTGGCGAAAAATTAATTACCGCTACACAATCCTTAGCGGTATCCGAGAGTCTTAATTACTCTCCAGGGGTTAGGGTAGAGAATAACTGCCAAAATTGTGGATTCACTCAAGTACGTCTTAATGGTTTGGATGGAAGTTACTCCCAGATATTGGTAAATAGCCGTGCTGTGTTCAGCGCACTAAACAGTGTTTACGGCTTAGAACAGATTCCTGCTCAGATTGTTGATAAAGTTGAAATTGTTCGTAGTGGCGGATCCGCATTATTTGGTTCTAACGCTATTGCAGGCACTGTAAATATTATAACCAAGGACCCTGTCCTTAATACATGGGAAGTGGGCAGTTATCTTGGATTGATTGATGGCGATACGCCAGATAGAGTTCTAAATTTTAATACCTCTATCGTATCCGATGACTTGAGGACAGGAGCGACCTTTTATGGGATACACAGAAACCGAAATGAATGGGATGCTAATGGTGATGGATTTACCGAGCTGGTAGAATTAAAAAACACCACCTTTGGTACTAAGTTTTATTACAAGCCAACTGACCGAAGCAGACTGACGGTAGATGCCACCGTTGTAAACGAATACCGTCGAGGCGGAGACCAATTGGATTTAGCGCCACATCTTACTGATATTACCGAAGAATTAAACCATAACACTATTATGGGAGGTGTGAGCTATGATTTTCAAAATGAAGACAATACCAATAACTATTCCCTATACAGTTCCGTTCAATATACCAATAGAGACAGCTATTATGGTGGTCTCGGTGGAGGCAGAACCGCTCAAGACAGCCTTACGGCACTTAATGCTTACGGTGTCACAAAGGATTTAGCTTTAGCAAACGGATTTCAGTTTACAAGACAGTTTAAGCGCGATGTCCTCACTTCTGGTGTCGAATATAATCTTAGCACTACGGAAGATAACATCTTGGGCTATAATCGGCTGGTTGATCAACAAGTTAACGCCACAGGACTTTATGGGCAGTATGAATGGAAGCCCAATACAAGGTTTTCTGCACTTATTGGAACCCGATTAGATTATATCAACGTTAACGGTTTGTATCGTGTTGGCACAATTGAACGTAGGGTAGACATCTCTCAAGCCACTTTGAATCCAAGAGTCACCTTAGCCTATGATGTAACGGAATATTTGAAATTTAGAGGAGGTTATGCCCGAGGCTTTAGAGCGCCTCAAGCTTTCAATGAGGATTTACATATCTCTTCTGTTGGCGGAGAACCTCAATTTGTGATATTGTCAAATGATTTAGAACCAGAGTTTTCCAATGCCTTTACAGGGTCTTTGAATTATGCTAAAGAATTCAACACTACCCAAACCAATTTTTTAGTTGAAGGATTTTACACGGTTTTAGAGAATCCATTTGCACTGGTAAGCACAGGCGTGCAACTGCCAAATGGCTCCATTGTAGAGGAAGTTAGAAATGGTGAAGGCGCGAGGGTTTATGGTGCAAATTT
Source organism: uncultured Flavobacteriaceae bacterium (assembly GCA_964524415.1). Classification (GTDB taxonomy): domain Bacteria; phylum Bacteroidota; class Bacteroidia; order Flavobacteriales; family Flavobacteriaceae; genus Winogradskyella. The sequence goes on along the minus strand of CAZGDG010000120.1, from coordinate 1,002 downwards.
TGAATTTGGAGTATCACCATCAAAAAAGTGGTTGTTTCAAATTGGTGGAACGGTACAACGTTCAAAGTATGATGAAGACCAGATTTTATTTGAGTCGGACGGCTCAAATCCATCGGAAGGCGATATTTTGATTTCTGAATTTGTAAGAAACCCTGATTTCTATGGATATCTCAATACCAATTGGACGCCAAATGACCAATTTAATTTGTCCATTACGGGCACTTATACTGGGCCAATGATTGTGCCACTAGTTGTTAGCGATTCAGGATTTTTAAGATTAAATGAGAGTCAGGCGTTTTTTGATATGAACCTTAATGCAGAAACACATTTTGACGTTTCTGATGATTTTCAAATAACCTTGAATGCCGGAATAAAAAATGTATTTAACAGCTTTCAAGACGATTTTGATGTAGGTCCAACACGTGATTCCGATTATGTTTATGGGCCAGCCTTACCAAGAACATTTTTTTTAGGGCTAACCTTGGGAAAATTTCATTGATGAATAAAAGAGTCTTATATATAATGCTTTGTTTTAGCCTCTTTGCTGCCACCCAAAACCAAAAGGTTAACTGGTTGTCCTTTCAAGAGTTGGAGCACGAGTTGGTGAAGAAACCAAAAAAAGTTTTGATATACTTTCATGCAGATTGGTGTGTCTATTGCAAAAAAATGGACCAATCTACATTCAGTGATAATGAAGTAAATAGTATCTTAGAGAATAATTATTATGCCGTGAAGTTTAATGTAGAATCTTCAGATACGATTTATTTTGGAGGAAAACGATTTGTTAACTCCGAGGTTGGAAAACGGCGCAACCCAATTCATGATATACCAAAACTTTTAGCTGGTAGGGCAGCTAAAACTATTGAACTACCGGCACTTATTTTCTTGGACGAAACATTTGATATTAAAAAGCGTTTTTACAAATATATTCCACCAAAAAAGATGGTTTCAATTTTAAAAGAGTAATGGCATGACAACAACTCTTACCGAAGAAAACTATCT
>CAZGDG010000119.1:2748-6816 GCA_964524415.1 uncultured Flavobacteriaceae bacterium | reverse complement strand
TAAAGTAATATAAAACATGGTTTTATTTATATTTAAAATATGATTCTTGAACTATAAATAGTTGAAAAACTCCACCACTAGGAACAAAAAATGCTCTTAAGACCCATTGATTTATAAAACAGATAGTGTTGTCTTAACCTATGTAAAGGATTGTTTACCGTTTTTTTCTGTAACTTTTAAACTTAAATCCCTTAATGAGGTGTAATCTATTAACCAACTCAACAATCAAATGAAGTTATTTCCCTTGGCCTTGTGCTTATTCCTTTGCGCAACAATCAACGTGCAATCCCAGAAAAGAAATCAAAAGAAAGAGAATAAAGTATTAATCCACGATAGCCTAAGTAAAGGACTCCAATGGCGTAATATCGGACCATTTAGAGGAGGACGAAGTGTAGCGTCAACAGGTGTTACGGGAGATCCGCTAACCTATTTCATGGGATCTACCGGTGGAGGCATATGGAAAACACAAGACGCTGGTCTCACATGGAGAAATATTTCAGACGGCTACTTTAAAACAGGTACAGTTGGTGCCATAGCGGTTTCAGAATCAGATACGAATATTGTTGTGGTCGGCATGGGTGAGCATGCGGCAAGAGGTGTTATGACCTCTATGGGTGATGGTGTGTATAAATCAATGGATGCTGGAAAAACATGGGAGCATATTGGTTTAGAGAAAACTAGGCATATTTCCGATGTTATCATCCACCCTAAGAATCCAGATGTGATTTATGTTTCAGCCCAAGGGGCGCAGTACGGTCCAGCAGACGAGCGAGGAGTTTATAAAACTATCGATGGAGGAAAAACTTGGGAGAGAATTTTATATATCAATGAAGTAACAGGAGCGTCCGCCTTGAGCATGGACTATAATAATCCTAGAATTCTTTACGCTGCGATGTGGCAGCATCAACGTTATCCATGGTACATGGAATCTGGAGGCGAGCATTCTGGAATTTATAAATCTGTCGATGGTGGTGCCACTTGGGAACAATTAATAACAGGTCTCCCAGACGTATTAGGAAAAGTGGGTATTTCCGTTTCAAGAGCGAATTCAGATAGGGTATATGCCGTCGTCGAAGCTGAAGGTGAAAAGGCAGGCGTATATCGTTCTGATAATGCTGGTAAAACATGGACACAAACTAATAACGACCGAGTTAATATTACAAGGTCATGGTATTACATGGAAATCTATGCTGATCCACAGAATGAAGACATTGTATATGTGCTCAATGCGCCTGTTATGAAATCCATTGATGGTGGAAAATCGTTTTCAAATATTCCTGTGCCTCATGGTGATAATCATCACCTATGGATAAATCCAGATAATAATAAGAACTTGATTAATTCCAATGATGGCGGTGCCAATATTTCGTTTAATGGTGGAAAAAGTTGGAGCACTCAAAAGAACCAACCTACGGCTCAATTTTACAGGGTGATTACAGATAATCGTTTCCCGTATTATGTTTATGGAGGGCAGCAAGATAATACTACTGTTGCCATCGCAAGTAGAACTAGGGACGCTGGAATAGGTTGGAAAGACTGGTATCCAACAGCTGGAGGTGAGAGTGCTTTCTTAGCCTTCGACCCAGATAATCCCAAAGTTGTTTATGGTGGTACTTATCAGGGAAATATCAGTAAATGGTTAGAAGACTCCAAAACACAAAAGCCAATTAAGCAATACCCAGAACTCGGTCTAAGCATCGCACCAAAAGAATCAAGATATCGCTATAATTGGAATGCGCCTATTATAAGTTCACCTCACGATAGAAATACGATCTATCATGCGGGAAATGTCGTGTTTAAAACCATAGATGGTGGTGTGTCTTGGGAAACGGTGAGTCCGGATTTAACTAAGAACGAAACAGAAAAACATGGTCCAGGAGGAGGGCCATTTACCAATGAGGCTGCAGGAGGTGAAAATTATAATACCATTACCTCACTCGTAGAATCGCAACATGAGGAGGGTGTGATTTATGCTGGTACAGACGATGGATTACTTCATATTACAAAAAATGGAGGACAATCTTGGCAAAACATCACTCCAAAAGGGATTGAAGATGGTATTGTTAATAGTGTTGACGTATCTGAACATGATTCAGCAACGACCTACGTGGTTATTATGCGCTATAAGTCTATGGACTTAAATTCTTATGTCTACAAAACCACAAATTATGGTGAGTCGTGGAAAAAAATCACAAGCGGACTTGATGATCCTAATGGATTTGCCAGAGTTGTAAGGGCCGATAAGGTTAGAAAAGGACTTCTCTATGCAGGTACAGAAACAGGACTTTACGTGTCGTTTAATGATGGCATTCAGTGGCAAAAATTGCAATTGAATTTACCAATCGTTCCCATAAATGATCTTACCATACAAGACAATGATTTAGTTGCGGCAACAGCTGGTCGTGGATTTTGGATTCTAGATGATTTAAGTGCGCTTCAACAATTTACAAATACTGATGAATTTCAATTTTTTAAGCCTAAGGACAATTACCGGTTTTTTGGAGGAACCTCGCAGGATACTGATCAAGGCATGAATCCAAAAAGCGGTGTGGCATTTCAATATTTCATACCAAAGGGCGAGGATTCATTGGACCTAAAGCTTGAGATTCTAAAAGCTGGCGAAGTGATCCGTAGTTTTACAAATGTTCCAGTTAAGGAGTTTAAGTCATGGCCAGGAGGTCCATCTAAACCAGAGGTGTTGCCTTCTCTGGTTGGTTTAAATAAATTTACTTGGGATTTAACCACAGAGCCGCTTCCTCCAATTGAGAAGGTTTTTGTATTTGGTGGATTAGGAGGCCACGCTTGTCCTCCAGGGAATTATACAGCTAGGCTAACTCATGGCACGGTTACGCTTGAAACTGATTTTAAACTGTTGGCAGATCCATCCATTAATGCATCTCAGGACGAATATGATAGGCAATTCCAAGCCTTAGAAACTATAGCGAACACTATAAAGGATATTCATCAATCTGTTATTAACATGCGATCAGCAAAATCACAGCTTAAGTATTACAATACTATTTTAAAGGATAAACCTGAAGCAGATGATTTAAAGACATTGGGTGAGGCACTAATTGAACGTATTGATTCTTGGGAAAATAACCTTATTCAACCAAAGCAAAAGACGTTTCAGGATGTTATTAACTTTAAAAATATGCTTAATGCCCAACTTATAAATTTAATGGGCTATATAGATGGAGAACATCCAGTTATAACTGACGGCGCTAAAGAGCGATTTAACGACCTCTTATCCGAATGGAACAAATTTAAGGATGAGCATAATGCTATTATAGATTCTGAAATGAAAACCTATAATGACACTTTTAAGTCGCTCGGTTTACCAGCGATAATTTTAAATAATGATTAAATGTCCGGTATTTTTAATAGAGTTCGTTACGCACTTTTGAGCGATAATAAATTAGCTAAATATTTAAAATATGCTATCGGAGAAATTATTTTGGTGGTGATTGGAATTCTCATTGCTCTGCAGATTAATACATGGAATCAACAACGCGTGGCATCAGAAGAACAATCAAAAATTCTTGCCAATTTAAGCAGTGAATTTAGGCAGAACAGAAAGGAGATTGCACAAGTGATAGCGATGAATGATAGGTGCATGGAGACGGGTCGTTTTATTATGAGCTTGATAGGCGCTCACGATTCAATAATAAAAAGTATAAATACAGATAGTTTATTATTTCAAGGCTTTGAGTATGCTCAATTTAATCCTTCAGAAAACGCATTGTCTGACCTTCTTCAATCTGGTCGTCTAAATTTGATAACAAATAATTATTTAAAAAGTCTGCTTTATCAATGGTCTAGAGCAAAAAAGGGGGTTGAGGACCAGTTTTCTGGTCTAGATGATAAAATTGAAGATGATTTGGTGCCCTATTTAACTGATAATTATGCCTTGAAGGATGTTGACAGTTACGGGCGATTAGGTTGGCGTACTCCGTCTAAACTGAAAATAGACAAATCAAAGATTTTTAGGGATATTAAGTACGAGAACTTATTAGATGATATGCTGTATCGTTTGTCTGGTTATACTATTGAGCTTAAGAAGATGGA
>CAZGDG010000119.1:0-2648 GCA_964524415.1 uncultured Flavobacteriaceae bacterium | reverse complement strand
TTTTTAAAAGGTATAGCCAATTCTTAAATCGATAAAGTCGGCAACATGACGATGAGCCTTTAGACTGAATCCGGCAAAAATATGTTCGCTAAAACTATAAGTCAATCCGTATCTCTGATAGATATCGTCATTGATACGGTAATCGTTGTAGTAATATATGCCTAATTCTTGGCTAAAAGTGACTTTACCCAACCAAAATTCGTGGCCTATCAGTGCAGCTGCTTGAAAAAAGTTGGCATCAGCCTCGTCTAATTTAATTTGCTCACGTCTTGAATAATCAAAAATCAATTCGGTACCGCCAGTAAGGGCGCTTCGGCCACCTATCCAGCGGCTGTATTTTCCCATGAATCCAAAGACATAAAACTTGTCTTTATCACCTACTGAGGCATTGCTCCAACCAGAAAAGTGAGCCACACTGATGCGTTCTTTCTTATCTGGAGGTGGCCTTTTTCCGTTTTTGTCGTAATTGGGATATTCCACAGGTCTTAAACTTTTATTTACGCCTACACTTAAGGATGGAAAATTAAGACCTTTATTGGGCGTTCGTATTCCACCATTGGAAGTGTGATTGTACTTAGCAGAAAAACGTAAATTCCAAGAGTCAGTAAGTCTGTAATTAATACCTAAACCAACCATAAGTGCAAAACTAAGATTGGTGCTGTAGGATTCATTTAAAGGGTTAGTTTGTTCATCATAAGGTTGGGTAAGGTAGGCGCCGCCCATACCCATCCTAAAGAAAAGATTAGTTCTTTTTTGAGTTCTAAAATAAGGTTCTGCGTAGGCCATGGCCAAAACGCCACTACCCAAAACATCTGGATTATCCCAATTCCAATAGGCCAAATCCACACCAATCCTTGGAAAGCAGTTACAAAAATCCCAGGCGGATTTTGTAAGTAGTAATCTACTCCAATCTACAGTTATGGCAGAGGGATAGGCATCATCTATTTGTCGTAGAGAAGGTGTGTGCTTTAGTAGAGACCCATAATCCAAATTAAAACCTATGATTGTTACAGTACTATCCTGGAGGACACTATTGTTTTGGGCATTTATGCCAATACAACATAAAAAGTAGATTAATAAACCCAGTGTTAGGCGAATCATAGCAATTTTATTTTAGGTTACAACAACCTTTCTTTTTCTGGTATTAAAGATATTACTTTCATAAATTAATTAAAAGAGAATTAGCGAACCCGTAGGAGAGGTGTGCCAAAATGCGCATTTTATTGTCAAGAGTTCTCATTTTGTTTGTTGCTAAATGAATATTGAACAGGGCCAAATCTGCTCTTAAAAGCAGTGTTGGAAAATTTTATAATTTAATATCGAGTCAAAAATCCTAAAATCCAATTTAAGGTACTTTTTAGCCGTTTTAAGGGACTTTTAGGTTTTTAACAATTGTTGATAATTATTGCATTTGCCCCTCAAAATCCTGTGATTTCATGCCATTATTTTGTATCTTTGATAGTACTCTAAAGAGACGCCGACAAAGCGTCTTTTTTATGTATAAACAGGACTTAAATTTTTCAATATTAATATCAAATTATGAGCGAAGACAAGAAAAGGCAGTACGGTGCGGATAGTATCCAAGCCCTGGAGGGAATGGAACACGTGCGCATGCGTCCTTCAATGTACATTGGAGATGTTGGTACACGAGGCTTACATCATTTGGTTTACGAGGTTGTAGATAACTCTATAGATGAAGCGCTTGCTGGACACTGCGATAATATCACAGTAACCATTAATGAAGATAATTCCATTACAACCGAAGATGACGGTCGCGGAATTCCTGTTGGCCTGCATAAGAAGGAAGGCGTTTCGGCCTTAGAAGTCGTTATGACCAAAATTGGTGCCGGTGGTAAGTTTGATAAAGATTCCTACAAGGTCTCAGGTGGTCTACATGGTGTTGGTGTAAGTTGTGTTAATGCCCTGTCAGAGCATTTAAAGGCCACAGTTCATAGAGAAGGAAAAATATGGGAGCAGGAGTATGAACGCGGTAAGACGTTGTATCCTGTAAAGGTTGTGGGAGAGTCAGATAAGACAGGAACCATAGTAACCTTTAAGCCCGATCCAATAATCTTTACACAGACCCTTGAGTATAATTATGATACTTTGGCAAGCCGTATGCGTGAGTTGGCCTATTTAAATAAAGGCATTACCATACACCTCATTGATCGAAGACGAAAAAAAGAAGACGGCACTTTTGAAGGGGAAACGTTCTATTCAGAAGAGGGTCTACCAGAATTTGTAAAGTATCTCGATGGAAACCGTGAACCACTTATGAAGGATGTTATTGCCTTTGAAGGAGAGAAAAACGGTGTCCCTGTAGAAGTGGCTATGGTGTACAACACCTCTTACGGTGAGAACCTACATTCTTATGTAAATAATATAAACACCCATGAAGGAGGTACACATTTATCCGGTTTCCGACGTGGGCTAACACACACCTTAAAGAAATATGCCGATAGCTCAGGAATGTTGGATAAACTGAAATTTGATATTTCAGGAGATGATTTCCGAGAAGGTTTAACGGCCATCGTATCAGTTAAGGTAGCAGAACCGCAGTTTGAAGGGCAAACAAAGACAAAACTAGGTAACAGGGAAGTTTCAGCCTCAGTCTCTCAAGCTGTTTCAGAAATGCTAACGGACTATCT
>CAZGDG010000118.1:3158-6827 GCA_964524415.1 uncultured Flavobacteriaceae bacterium | reverse complement strand
ATGATGCTGTTTACCAAAGTTCTCCAACCAACTCAAGTAACTTTGCATGGGCAACTGGTGATCTTGTATCAGATCAATTACCAGCTAACATTACATCGGATATAACTTTAGATCCCAGTATTTTATATACAATAAGCGGACCAGTATTAGTAAATTCAGGAGCAACTTTAACTATACCTGAAGGTACTGAAATCGTTTCTGCTTCCGGTACTGCAAACTACTTAGCTGTACTACAAGGCGGTTCTATTGATATTCAAGGCTCTATGGCCAACCCAGTAGAGATGCGTTCTGTAGATGGCAACCCATGGGGTGGTCTTTTAATCTGTGGTAACTCTACAACAACAGCCGGAGAAAACGTAACTGCTGAAGTAGGTGGTCTTGTTTATGGTGGAAATAATCCTACTGAATCTTCAGGTAGCATAGATTACTTAGTTTTAAGAAATACAGGTGCTCAAATCAATGCAGATTCTCAGTTCAATGGCTTATCATTATATGCTGTAGGTTCAGGAACAAGCATAAGCAACGTTGCTGTAATAGATGGAGCAGATGATGGTGTTGAGTTTTTTGGTGGTACTGTAAGTGTAACTAACTTCTATGCTGAAAATATTGAAGATGATGCTGTAGACTGGACAGAAGGTTGGAACGGAACTCTAGCCAATACATTTGTCAAACAAACTATAACTGGTTTTTCAACTTCTATTGAAGCTGATGGTACGGCGAGTAACCCTACTTTAACTAATTTCACTGCTGTTTCTTCAACAGGTGGTTTAGCAATTCAAATGAAAGCTGCTTCTACGGCAACTATCAACGGTTTAACTTTATCAGGTTATGCTCTTCAGTTTGAGTTTGCTGGAACTTCTACGCCAGCTGAATTGGTTATTGATGGTGCAGGTGCAGACGAAGCTGCAACTTACTCTTCTTCAACAACTCAGGAATCAGATTTTCCTTGGATAAACAACTAAGAACTAATTAGTCAATAATTATTTAATGTTCTCAAAAGGCTGCGATTTCGCAGCCTTTTTTGTTAAACTAAAATGTTAACATCAATTTAGATTAAATCTAGATAACTTATATTTGTCCACAACTTAAATATCAATGTTAAACTAGTGCAATGCGTATTGCCAAATAGTTTAAAATTTGTATAATACTTAAAACATTTACTTATGATAAAAGTAAGCGATGAAGCAAGAACAAGACTGATAAGCCTAATGACAGAAGAGGGTTTTGATGCGCTTAAGCATTACGTAAGAGTTGGTGTAAAAAGTGGAGGTTGCTCAGGTTTATCTTACGAATTAAAGTTTGATAAAGAACAGCAAGACAGCGATAAAATATTTGAAGACAATAATATAAAAATAGCAGTCAATAAAAGTAGTTTTCTGTATTTGGCAGGAACTATTTTAGAATACTCGGGTGGCTTAAACGGAAAAGGATTTGTTTTTCATAATCCTAATGCACAACGTACATGCGGTTGTGGAGAAAGTTTTAGCCTTTAGCTATTAGCCTGTAGCCATTAGACTACAGTAACTAAAGCCAAAGACTAAAAGCTAATTACTAATTACTAAATACTATTAAAATGCCCTATACAGAACACGAATTAGAACAAGACCTCAAGAATAAGGAATACGAATATGGTTTTTATACCGATATAGAATCCGATACGTTTCCTCCTGGTCTTAACGAAGATATTGTTATAGCTATTTCTAAAAAGAAAGAAGAACCAGATTGGATGACGGCTTGGCGATTAGAAGCCTACAGATACTGGACACAGATGGAAGAACCCAATTGGGCAAATATTGGTTATGAAAAACCAAATTACCAAAACATTTCTTATTATTCTGCTCCCAACAAAAAACCTAAATACGAAAGTTTGGACGAGGTAGATCCGGAACTATTAGACACGTTTAACAAACTTGGTATTTCTTTAGACGAGCAGAAAAAATTAGCTGGTGTTGCTGTAGATGTAGTGATGGATTCTGTTTCTGTTGCAACAACTTTTAAAAAGACTTTAGCCGAAAAAGGCATTATTTTCTGTTCCATCTCCGAAGCAATTAAAGAACATCCTGAGTTGGTAAAAAAATATATTGGGTCTGTTGTTCCTCCAAAGGACAACTTTTTTGCAGCTTTAAACTCGGCTGTATTTAGCGACGGGTCTTTTTGCTATATTCCAAAAGGCGTAAGATGTCCAATGGAATTATCTACCTATTTTAGAATTAATCAAGCAGGTACCGGACAATTTGAAAGAACACTTGTAATCGCAGAAGATTCCAGTTATGTAAGCTATCTGGAAGGCTGTACGGCGCCAATGCGAGACGAAAATCAGCTTCACGCTGCTGTAGTAGAACTAGTTGCATTGGACAACGCAGAAATAAAATACAGTACGGTTCAAAATTGGTTTCCTGGTGATAAAGAAGGAAAAGGCGGTGTCTTCAATTTTGTTACCAAGAGAGGAATTTGCGAGAAAAATGCCAAAATAAGCTGGACACAGGTAGAAACTGGTTCTGCTGTGACTTGGAAATACCCAAGTTGTGTGCTTAAAGGCGATAATTCTATTGGCGAATTTTATTCAATAGCATTAACCAACAATTTTCAGCAAGCAGATACGGGCACTAAAATGATTCATTTAGGCAACAACACCAAGTCTACCATCATCTCTAAAGGAATTTCTGCAGGGCGCTCTCAAAATTCTTATCGTGGGTTGGTAAAAGTAAACCCAAGAGCCAAAAATGCACGTAATTTTTCCCAATGCGATTCTTTACTCATGGGCAACAAATGTGGTGCGCACACTTTTCCTTATATCGAAGTCTCCAACAAATCAGCTCAAATCGAGCACGAAGCGACAACCAGTAAGATTGGAGAAGACCAAATTTTTTACTGTAATCAAAGAGGTATCGATACGGAAAAAGCCATTGCTTTGATAGTAAATGGTTTTAGTAAAGAAGTATTGAATAAACTGCCTATGGAGTTTGCTGTCGAAGCTCAAAAATTGTTAGAAATTTCATTAGAAGGTTCAGTAGGTTAAAATCGATGATATGAAAATTATAAAGATCTCAATACTTGTTTTTGTTGTCTCAGTATGTAGTTTTTTAAGTTGTTCAACAGAAAAAAAAGAAAAAACCACCGAGACCGTACAAGAAGAAAAACTAGAGATACCATCTTCAACGCCTGTTTTTAAAGGCGAATTCATTCACGTAGATACTGCTGCAGTTTTAAAAGGAGCAAGTTTTATTTACGGTGTAAAAATAGATGAGACGGCTAAACAACTCATTCAACAAGTAAACGACGTAAAGAATGACGAATACGATGTTATAAATGTTGTTGTTAAAGGCGAATTAAGTAAAAATACCGGTGAAGGTTGGGAGGAAATTATTACCATCACATCCGTCGAAAAAGTATATCCACCACAACAAGTACAAGAAGAAAAAGTCATAAAATACAGTTCACAAAAATCCGAATAAACATGTTAAAAATAAACAACTTACATGCAAATGTAGAAGGTGAAAAAATATTAAAAGGTTTAAATCTTGAAATTAAACCCGGCGAAGTTCACGCGATTATGGGGCCAAACGGGTCTGGAAAAAGCACCTTGGCGTCCGTTATTGCCGGAAACGAAGAATACGAAGTTACAGAAGGTGAAATCGTTTTCAACAAATCCAATATCATGGAGCTTTC
>CAZGDG010000118.1:0-3058 GCA_964524415.1 uncultured Flavobacteriaceae bacterium | reverse complement strand
GAGCCTAAGTTGGCAATCCTAGACGAAACCGACTCCGGACTAGATATCGACGCCTTAAGAATTGTGGCAGACGGTGTAAATAAATTAAGAACCAAAGATAACGCAACCTTAGTTATTACGCATTACCAGAGACTATTAGATTACATTGTTCCAGACGTAGTACACGTATTGGTGGATGGAAAAATTATCAAGTCCGGCGACAAAGAACTCGCCAAAGAACTTGAAATTAAGGGATATGACTGGCTTAAGGAAGAGGTGGTAATTTAATATTGTTTGTTTGGTTTCAGGTTTTTGGTTTCAAGTGATGGCAACTATAAATCGATTTGAAGATTTAGAAATATGGAAAGAAGCTAGAAGACTGTTTAGAATAATAAATTATATAAGCTCTGAAACCAATTTAAAATTTGATTATAAATTAAAAGAACAAATAAGAGAATCATCAGGCTCTGTTATGGATAACATAGCTGAAGGTTTTGAAAGAGATGGAAATATGGAATTTAGACAGTTTTTATCAATTGCTAAAGGTTCTGCAGGAGAAACAAGATCTCAATTATATAGATTGTCAGATTGTAATTACATATCTACTGAAGAACTGAATACATTAGTTAAAGACTATGAAAATCTAAATAGAAGAATTTCATCTTTTATCACTTATTTGAATAAAAAAGAATATAAAGGAAATAAATTCAAGTAATGTTAACATAAAACATGAAACATGAAACTTGAGACATTCAACCTTAAATAAACAACATGGAATTAAAAGAAAAATTATTATCGTCTTATCTGGCTTTTGAAGAAACTTTAGACTTAGAGAACGATATTCATAACATAAGAAATAGTGCTATAAAACATTTTGAGAATTCCGGTTTTCCTAACAAAAAACAAGAAGCCTGGAAATACACGTCTTTGAATGCTATTTTAAAAGAAGATTACAGCATTTTTCCCAAAAAAGAAAATGCCATAGAATACAAAGATGTAAAGCCGTATTTTATAGATGATATAGATTCTTATCATATTGTGTTTATAGATGGCATTTATTCTTCGCATTTATCTCAAACCACACACGATAAATTTGATGCCTGTTTGATGTCTTCGGCATTGAATAATGCAAAGTACAACGAAATTATCAAAAAGTACTTTAATAAAATTGCCCCGGAAGAAAGCTTAACCGCTTTAAATACTGCGTTTTCAAGAGAAGGTGCATACATCAAGATTCCAAAAAATGTAGTTGCAGAAAAGCCGATCCAGATATTGAATTTTTCTACCGGAAATGAGCATGCCTTAATGTTACAACCTAGAAATTTAATTGTTGTAGAAGATGGCGCTGAAGTTCAAATTATTGAAAGGCATCAAAGTTTAACTGAAAATGCAGTTTTCACCAATTCTGTTACTGAAATCTTTGCGGGAAAAAATGCACAGGTGGATTATTACAAAATACAGAGTGATAAAATTTCATCCTCTTTAATAGATAATACCTTTATCAGTCAGGAAAGAGATTCAGAAGTATCGGTACATACCTTTTCATTCGGAGGGAAATTAACCCGAAACAATTTGAATTTTTACCAAAATGGAACAGGCATAAACTCCATCCTAAAAGGGGTTACTATTATTGAAGGCAAGCAGCATGTAGACCATAATACTTTAGTGCATCACAAACAACCGCACTGCGAAAGTCATCAGGACTATAAAGGTATTTTTGCGGACAAGGCCACTGGCGTTTTCAACGGAAAAGTATTTGTAGACAAGATTGCTCAAAAAACAGACGCTTACCAAAGCAACAACAACATTGTTATAGACGATGGTGCAACTATAAATACAAAACCACAGCTAGAAATTTTTGCAGACGATGTAAAATGTAGCCACGGGTGTACAATTGGTCAACTAGATGATGAAGCGCTGTTTTATTTACAATCCAGAGGGATTCCCAAAAAAGAAGCTAGAGCATTACTCATGTATGCTTTTGCCAATAATGTCCTTACAAGTGTTAAAATTCCTGAACTGAAAGCGCGAATAACAAAAGAAATTGCCGATAAAATCGGCGTACAACTAGGATTTGATTTATAGGAATTTAAAAGATATATGACAGAGATAAAAGAAAGATTTAATGTAGATGAAATTAGAAAAGACTTTCCTATACTTAAGCGTAAGGTAAATGAAAGACCACTGGTGTATTTTGATAATGCAGCAACTTCCCAAACACCACAACAAGTCATAGATTGTATTGTAGATTACTATCAAAATTACAATGCTAATATCCATAGAGGTGTCCATTCATTGTCTCAGGAGGCAACAGAAGCTTACGAAAATGCAAGGCGAATTGTTCAAAACCACTTTAATGCAAAAGATCCAAAAGAGATCATTTTTACAGCAGGTACCACCCATGGGATTAACCTTGTAGCCAGTGGATTCGAAGCATTTTTAAAAGCAGGAGACGAAATTATAGTTTCTGGTTTGGAACACCATTCCAATATTGTTCCATGGCAAATGTTATGTCAAAAAACTGGTGCTTTGTTGAAGGTCTTAGCCATGACTGAGCATGGGGTTTTAGATATGCAAAGTTTTGAAGATTTACTAAGTTCCAAAACAAAAATGGTTATGGTAAATCATGTATCTAATGCCTTAGGTACAATAAATCCTATTGAAGAAATTATTGAAAAATCGCATCACGTTGGCGCCAAAGTACTAATAGATGGTGCCCAAGCTACTCCGCACATCAGACCGGATGTACAAGCCCTTGATGTAGATTTTTACACCTGTTCTGCTCATAAGATTTGTGGGCCAACCGGAGTAGGCATGTTGTATGGTAAAAGAGAACTTTTAGAAGAATTACCACCATACCAAGGTGGTGGCGAAATGATAGACCAAGTCAGTTTTGAAAAAACAACTTATGCAGGGCTTCCTAACAAATTTGAGGCGGGAACACCTAACATTTGTGGTGGGATTGCATTTGGAAAAGCTTTGGAGTATATGAATGCTATAGGTTTCGATAATATTGCAGCATATGAGAACGAACTTCTTGAATATGCGACGGAACGCCTCAATACATTTGATAATATTA
>CAZGDG010000117.1:0-6882 GCA_964524415.1 uncultured Flavobacteriaceae bacterium | reverse complement strand
GGTGGTTGTAGCTCAGTTGGTTAGAGCGCCTGATTGTGGTTCAGGAGGTCGTCGGTTCGAGACCGATCTTCCACCCAAAAAGACCAAGCCTTTCAGAAATGAAGGGCTTTTTTTGTATCTTAGAAATTCATATTAAGGGTTCTTATGATATGAGAATAAGGCTATTTTTCACCTCGATTTTAATTTTGTTTCATCTTTTTGGCAGTGCTCAAATTCGCATCGATACGACAAGGTATTTCGATTCTTACGGCTATGGTAGTGTTAAATTGTTGAGCGACAAACCTATGCTTAAAATTTCTGTTTTTATCTCGGATGAAAATAGCGATTGGAAGCCCTCAGAGAAGAAAAGATTATTGCGCTTAGAACGAAAAGCACTAAAATGGATTGAAAAGCAGGCTAGGGGTTATGGACTCGAGGAACTTGATATAACCGCTAAAGATTATTTTACTGGTGATAAAGATTTTGAGATAAAAACATATCCGAAATCTACGGGTTGGACTATAAATCAAGATTCCATCGAGTTAGGCAATGATGCTGTCTTAAAACAAATTTGGGAAACTATACGGGATGGTAAAATGTCCAATAATTTATCAATGGAAGAATTAGAAAATTATACTGGTGGATACTTTGTTATAATGTATTACAAGCGCTATGGGACGGCAAAAGCAAGTCCTCTTCATTCACATAATCCTCCAAGTGATATGCCAGAATTTATCTATGTATCGCACAGAGATATCAATGGTTTAAAAACTAGGAAGCAAACCATTGCCCATGAAATTCTTCATTTATTCGGAGCATGGGATTTTTATCATACCTCTATAACTTTAGATAAGACCACTTCCGATAAGATTGCAACGTTATATCCAAGTTCCATAATGCTCACGGGAAGTAAAAGTTTCGCCTCATTGACTATAGACCCAATAACTGCATGGCGTATTGGGCTGAGCGAAGCCTTTGAGCCTTGGTATCTAGAAATAGTGCCTAAATACTATCACAAGAGCAGTTACCGCGTCACTCCCTAAATATCCAAAAGTTCACATTGATGGCTGAAAATCTTTATTATTTAGCCTTATCTACAACAATGCGTTCATTCCTGTTGGCTAATTCCCATGCGGTATGAAACACAAGTCTTGCTCTATTGGTTAATAAGTCGTACTCGATTTTATCTGGCGTATCTGAAGCCCTATGATAATCAGCGTGCGTACCATTAAAATAGAAAATCACAGGGATATTATTCTTTGCAAAGTTGTAATGATCTGAGCGGTAGTAGAATCGATTAGGGTCATTCTCGTCATTATAGGTATAATCTAATTCTACATTACAATATTTAGAGTTGACTTCTTCCGAAATAGTGTGCAAATCGGTACTGAGTTTGTCACTGCCGATAAGGTAAACATAATTTCTGCTACCTTCCTTGCGCTCGGGATCGGTTCTTCCAATCATATCAATATTTAAATTGGCCACGGTATTTTCCAAAGGGAAAATAGGATTATTGTCTGTATAATGTCTGGAGCCCAACAAACCTCTTTCTTCACCTGTTACATGAAGAAATAGAATAGATCGTTTAGGGCGATGTCCATTTATCACGGCTTCTTGGAAGGCCTCCGCAATTTCAACCACAGCGACGGTACCAGAGCCATCATCATCAGCACCATTATAAACCTCTCCATTTTCAATTCCTATGTGATCGAGGTGCGCTGATATCACCAGTATTTCTTCAGGCTTTTCAGCGCCTTCAATGTAGGCTACGACATTTTCTGAAGACACTTTCTGGGATGCGTTTACAATGTTCAATTTTGCAGACGTAGTGATGGATTTTGGTTCGTTATCTTCAAGAATATTGGGATAAAGTGCTTTGGCCAACTCTTCATTTATAAGAAGTCTTAATAAGTCTGGAGTGTTGCTTTTTAAGGATATCCTTCCAGGCGCATCAGATTGTGCGCGTCTTTTGTAAAATGGTGCATATCTCGAAAACATGGCGTCATCAAGATAAATTAAACCTTTGGCGCCATTGTCAATAGCAGCATCTCTTTTACTTGATAGCGACTGCCGGCCACTAGACCATTTCGTTTCCTCGGAAGTTCCTGAAGTCACGTAGTTGCCCTTTTCGTCTTTAGGCTCGCCAGCTTTGGCCAAAACTATTTTACCACTAACATCTACGGAATCATAATCAGAATAGTTATCGGCATCTATTCCGTAGCCAACATAAACTAGGTCATCAAGGATTACATCTTCACTTTGAGAAGCTGTTAAAACAATGAGATCTTCAAAGCTGCTAAATTTTTCACCATTAATGGAAATACTAGCATCTCCAATTTTTTGCCGTTCTAAGGGAACCTCCTGGAAATAATCATCATCACCTAAAGGTGACGCAAGGCCCATTTCAACATATTGATTCTTTAAGTATTCTACGGCTAATTTCTGACCCTTTTCTCCCGTATCTCGTCCTTCAAATTCATCCGACGCATAAGTGTACAGCATGGTTTTTAATTCTGCTTCGGTTATGGTTGCGGCATAGTCGGCTGGGTTAATTTCAACTTTTGGAGCAACAGTACTTGGTGCAGTTGAGGTTGAAGTGGAAGATGTTCCGCAGCCTATTAAGGTTAAACTAAGAAGGGTTACGTATACTAGTCTTTTCATCGTTATGTAAAGGTTTGTTTTTTTAATTTATGCTAAAATCAGCTAAAAATACTAAATAAGATGTGCCCTGATGCACTCTGGAAATTGCTTTTAACACTATTTAACTTAAATAATTTCTGGGTTGAGCTTTTCATCTGAATTAGCCAGGTACCAACCAATAGAAAAGATAAGTTTAGTGCGTTTTGCTAGCAGAGGAAAGTTTATTTTATCGACTGTATCAGTAGGTTTTGTATAGTCTTCATGCTCACCATTAAAAAAGAAAATCACAGGAACCCCTTTTAAGGCAAAATTATACTGATCCGAACGATAGAAATAACGGTTCATATCGTTTTCTTCATTGTATTTATAGTCGAGTTCTAACTGAGTGAACTGCTTGTTGGCTTCCTGTGCAATATAATGCAGTTCGGTACTTACCCTATCAGCACCGATAAGATAGATATAGTTTTCGTTGTCCTTATGCCTATCGTCAACCCTTCCAATCATATCTATATTGAGCATAGATACGGTTTGTTCTAATGGAAAAATCGGATTTTCGGTATAATATCTCGATCCATGCAGTCCTATTTCCTCTCCAGTAACATGTAGGAATACCACAGAACGTTTAGGTCTGTAGCCATTATCTACGGCTTTTTGAAAGGCTTCTGCCATTTCCAAAACAGCAGCCGTACCAGAACCATTATCATCTGCACCGTTATATATTTCCCCATTAATCACGCCTTCGTGGTCTGAATGCGCTGCAATGTAAACGTACTCTTGGGGAAATTCTTCGCCTTCAATATAGGCAATGACGTTTTGGGAGTCTTTAAATCCTTCAGGTAAAACACTTTTGGGCACGGTTTGATAATAGTTGGGATGCATTGCAGGTGCACTGATATTTTGAGATTTATAATACTCCCTTAGATAGTTGCAAACCTGATTATGACCTTCCTCACCAGTTTTGCGGCCTTCATATTTTTCAGACGAAACCTCCTCCACGTGCTCCTTGAGCTCTTCCTCCGTAATTGTATTCATGTAGGTGTTAACTACGGCCTTGTCTTCAAATGAAATGCTGTTTTTTAGGTTGTCTATTCTTTCGCTATGTCTGAGGTTCGAACAGGAGCCTACAAAAAGAAGTGCTAGGGCAAAGAGTACTTTCATTTGATTTTAATGACTTTGAGCAAAAATAAGATAAAGACTACAACTTCGATGCATCGTTCTTAATAAATTTATAGGTCTTCATCGATTTCCAACCCTTCTAAAATATCTTTCGAATCTTCTAGGTTTTCCTCTTCTCGTTGTTCTAATTGTTCTACATCTCCAACCTCGTTAGACACAAAAACACCTTTATAAATGGTGAGTGAAAGGGCCATGATTACAAGTAAAAATATATACTGAATGGATTTGGGTTTTTGTTTTTCCTTTTTGCTCAGATAAAGGATAAGCGCACCACAAACAAATCCCCCTACTATTGGTAGTATCGCTAAATTAGAAAGTGGTGTAACAGCCAAAACCACGGCAACTAGTGCACTTGTAAAACCAAGGATGATAAAAAGTCTTTTCATGCGTTTAGTGTTTTAGTCCTGAAGCCGATTTTATTTTAAGTTCGCCATTGCCTACTGGTATTTTAAACGTAGCATAAATGGGTATTTTATTGTTATCTGCCGACAGCCACAGTAAATTGTCGTTTGTGCCTTTTAAAAGGTCCTTATTTTTAAGGGATATGGCCAACTTAAAACATTCTATCTTCCCAAGGTTGGAAGAAATGGTTTCCTTGGCTAAAAATTTTACACCTACCTTATTTTCTTCATTATCAAATAAAACGGTAAATGTTTGCTCATCACCAGGCTTAGCATTGTGAATATCTAGAGTTCTTATGTAGTAAAACGTACTTACAAAATCTTTTGTGCTAGACCCTATTTTTAAACGGTTATTCTCATCCCAAGTACTTCCGTCCTTACGTTTTTTTCGTTTGAGGCTCTCTACATTACGTGTTTTAGGATTGAACTTGTATTGCATAAATTTATAATAACCACCTTCACTAATATCTCTTTTATATAAATAAGGGGTTAAGGTTTTTGGATTGACATAACTCTCGTACAGGTCTCTAATTTTAAAAAAATTATCCCATTTTTTAAAAGTAGCTGCGGTGCATTTTAAACGTAATAAGGTGCTTTTAGAGGTTTTAACCTCACTTGTTTCCATTTTCACTTCCGCAATATCGGTAAGTATGCCGGACATGTTGTAGGTGGCCGTGTAAACAAGTTTTTCACCCGCAGCAACACTATTGTTTTGGCCGAATAAAAAGCCGCTTAAAAGAAAAGTAAGTGTTAAACAAAATGGCTTCATATTGTAACGTTTATAAAGTACAGATACAAGGATAACATTTATTATGCCGAAAATACAATGCATTTAGGTATCTAACCAAATATAAGTGCCGACCAATTTAAATTGTAAGTGATTAAAAAACTGATAAATTTCTTTTGGCTACAAGAAAAAGGGGTTTATATTTGCATCCGCATTAGGAGAAATGGCAGAGTGGTCGAATGCACCGGTCTTGAAAACCGGCGAGGGTCACACCTCCGGGGGTTCGAATCCCTCTTTCTCCGCAGATTTCCGTTTCAAAAGAAACTCCAAAATCAACAAAACCCTTTAAATCAGTTGTTTAAAGGGTTTTTGTTTTTTTATAATCCTTCAAAAAGCTCATAAAAACGCAAAGTTTAGTTGTTCTGTAGGATTTATAAAGCGTATTTTTCTGTTAGACAACATAATAGGTGAGAGGATTGCTGAGTGCTTTGCTTCAAGAATTATTCAATTAACAGTACTCAAAAATTATAAACCAAACAATTTAGAATAAATTTCAAAACCGAATATGCCTGAGATTTAATTTGGCCGGTCTCGTACAGACTTTAGTTATAATTTTGATTATAAAAAGTTGTTCTTTAGTTATTTATTTTTTAATTCTTGATTAATGAGTTCAGTACGATAATTAATTCGTTCTAAAAGATTATACAGACGATTATTATACTTCTTTACATTATTATCTAATATCTATGTTGGCGAAAAGTAGGTCAAAATCTTCAAAAGTATAATCTGATAAATTTTGTCTAAGGTCTAATCGTGTTTCCCATTTGATTTGAGTGGAAATGTCGTCGAGTTCTTGGCCTAATAGTAAGGCTCTATCATAATCCACTTCATGCATTGCCTTTAATTCTTTCAGCAGCTCTTTATTTGTAATCAATCCCGTTGAGTTGTCTGGAATTAATGAATAATACGATTCTTTGCGAGGATAAAGGGTAGCCATTTGATTCGTTAGGCTCGATATTTCCGATACATCAACATCAAATATTTTGGTAGATCTTACTCTAACCAATGAGTCCAAATTTGAGTACCTTCATAGCCTTTTTTTGTAATTGGGAAGTAGAAAGTTGATGTATTTAAGATCACTTTTAAGGTCTGTTTTTATACTCCCTAAATATTCTTTTCCTTTTATTCTGTTTCGTCTGCTTTCGTTCCAGTTATTGATGCTTAATGCAATCAAAATCGCAATAACCACAAGGACAATTTCACCAATGGCGTAAATCTAATATTTACTCAACTTATTTTCAGTAAGCAGGTTTTGTCTGTTTCTTCGTAAGAATTTTGATTATTGAAAGTTGGTTTCCCTAAATGTATGATTTTTTATTTGAATGTTGCATTCCAAATTATGAAGGACAAGGGTCACGTCTAGGCGTAGTTTGCGATTTCTTGGAGATTTACAATCAGTATACTCTAACATTTGATAATGATTATTTTTAGTCAACCTCTGTGCATTACGCTTTTCAATGTTATGCCTAGTTGTTTTAGGCCAGCAATGATAACTAAACTGGATACAGGAAGCGTAATCTCCATAAATTTCTGGCGTTATCGTTTATGTGTGTACATATTTAAAATCAAATAGCTTTTATTTAGAAGGGAGCATAACTGTGGCTTACGGAGTTATTTTTCATTTTTTTCTAATTGCAGCCAGCGTTCATATGATATTATTCCGTTTTCAGGTTTTCCTTTTCCATCTAGTACTGCAATAAACTCTAAATAATGGCCGTCTGGGTCGTCGAAATAAATTGCTATGGCAGGCACCCAGGCAAAAACCATAGGTTTGTCACTTCCATCATTCAAAAAGTTAAATGGATTTAGGCCTTCCTCTTTTAAAAAATTGGTGGCTTCATTCAAAATAAATTCCTTATCGCATCGGAAAGCAAAATGTCTTCTATCAATTTCTGATTT
>CAZGDG010000116.1:0-7244 GCA_964524415.1 uncultured Flavobacteriaceae bacterium | reverse complement strand
TGGTATCACCATAGCTAAACCATGAGCCGCTTTTCTTAACGATATCATGATCTACTGCCAAGTCCAGAATTTCTCCAACTTTTGATACACCTCCACCATACATAATATCAAACTCGGCCATTCTAAAAGGAGGTGCCACTTTATTCTTAACAACCTTTACCCTTGTTTTGTTACCTACAACTTCGCCATTGGAATCTTTAATCTGAGTAGATCTTCTAATATCTAAGCGTACCGAAGCATAAAACTTCAAGGCGTTACCTCCTGTAGTCGTTTCTGGGTTACCAAACATCACACCGATTTTTTCACGAAGCTGGTTAATAAAAATCATGGTGCAATTGGTTTTACTTATAGAGGCTGTTAACTTTCTCAAGGCTTGAGACATTAATCGTGCATGAAGTCCCATTTTAGAGTCGCCCATCTCGCCTTCAATTTCACTTTTAGGAGTTAAAGCAGCAACGGAATCTATTACAACAATATCTATAGCTCCAGATCTTACGAGATTGTCTGCAATTTCTAAGGCCTGCTCACCATTGTCGGGTTGTGAGATAATTAAATTTTCTAAATCTACGCCAAGTTTTTCTGCATAAAATCTATCAAAAGCATGTTCTGCATCAATGAACGCAGCGATACCTCCTGCTTTTTGGGCTTCTGCAATGGCGTGCAAGGTTAAGGTAGTTTTACCAGAAGACTCTGGGC
This sequence comes from uncultured Flavobacteriaceae bacterium, assembly GCA_964524415.1. GTDB lineage: Bacteria > Bacteroidota > Bacteroidia > Flavobacteriales > Flavobacteriaceae > Winogradskyella. The sequence continues at coordinate 6,548 of CAZGDG010000116.1, read as the reverse complement.
CATAAATTTCAATGACTCTTCCCCTAGGATAACCGCCTACGCCTAAAGCAATATCTAAGCCCAAGGAACCAGAGGAAATGGCATCTACATCTTCAATAGCCTGGTCGCTCATTTTCATTACGGTTCCCTTACCATAAGCTTTATCCAACTTGTCAAGGGTAAGTTTTAATGCTTTTAATTTAGCCTCTTTCTCGCTACTCATAGTATTCTCTTTTCTATTGATTTGAACATCAAAAATACCATTTATTTTACTTTTTTTTTGATTCCTTACGCAACCATTTTAAAGTTTTTACATCTTCATATTGAAAGTGGAAAAAATTGCTATGAATTTCCCTTTAAGTTAGTGATTAGATGTGATGGATTAACCTTAAGAGACCATTGAGTCAAAATTGAAAATATTAGGTGTTCCAATTATTGCAAATTTCTCAGTAATTGAAAAGCCCGTTAGGATTAACATCATTTAGTAGTTTTAATTTTGGTTGATCTGAAAAAGCACTTCTTATTTACAGAAGTGCTTTTTTCTTTCACTTTTTTCCTCAAGTAGTTTAAAATAATACCTTTGTACCTTAATTCTTTAAACTTAAAATTAGTATAGCATGCAACTGTACAATAACTTAAGTGCTAAAGAAAGAGCTGCGCTCATTAAAGAGGCTGGTAAAGATCGCTTGACGATTTCTTTCTACAAATACGCACTAATTAAGAACACCGAAATTTTTAGAAACCACATGTTTTTGGCATGGGATGAGCTAGATGTCCTAGGCAGGATTTATATTGCCACCGAAGGTATTAACGCTCAATTATCCGTGCCTGCAGAGAATTTTGAGGCTTTTAAAAACCATTTGGATTCTATTTCTTTTTTAGAAAATGTTAGATTGAATATTGCCATTGAACAGAACAATTTTTCGTTTTTAAAGCTAAAGGTGAAAGTGCGGCCGAAAATTGTCGCAGACGGTTTAAATGACAGTACGTTCGATGTTACCAATAAGGGCGTTCACGTCGGTGCGGAGCAATTTAACCAGCTCATAGAAGATCCAGATACCGTTTTGGTTGATATGCGTAACCATTATGAAAGTGAAATAGGCCATTTTAAAAATGCCATTACACCAGATGTTGACACGTTTAGGCAATCATTAGATATCATAGAAGAAGATTTAAAGGAGCATAAGGAGGACAAAAAGTTAGTAATGTATTGTACAGGCGGAATTCGTTGTGAGAAGGCTAGTGCTTACTATAAACACAAAGGGTTTAAAAATGTGTTCCAATTAGAAGGTGGCATAATCAACTATACACGCGAAGTAAAGTCAAAAGGCCTAGAAAATAAATTTATTGGCAAAAACTTTGTTTTTGATGAAAGACGCGCTGAGCGCATAAGTGACGATATCATAGCCAGCTGCCACCAATGTGGCAAGCCCGCAGACATACATACAAATTGTGCCAATGAAGCCTGCCATTTACTTTTTATTCAGTGTGACGATTGTAAAAAAGAAATGGAAAACTGTTGTTCAGTATCTTGTATGGAAATCAATAGGCTCCCCTACGAGGAGCAGAAAGCCTTGCGAAAAGGCCAAGGCAATAGCAACGATATATTTAAAAAGGGTAGAGCAGATCATTTGAGAAAAGATAAGAACTTAAGGGATATTAAAGAACACTTCAACGCGGCACAGCCCGAGCTTTAAAGTCTACCAAATATTAGAACTATATGAATGTTTATAGACTCCTGAAGCTTAACCGTAAGATTAAAAACCACAGGATTAAGTTTCTTGGGCTCTATCTGCTGCATACCTTTAATAAGCGCTATTTGGCGGTGAATCTAGATCCCGTTATGGCCTGTAATCTGCGCTGTAAGATGTGTTATTTTACAGATTCTGATTATGTTAAAACCTTAAAGGGTCAATTTAAGGAAGACGATCTGGAATTGGTTGCAAAGGCAATATTCAATAGAGCGCTCAAGCTACAGTTGGGTTGTGGTACAGAACCCACCTTATATAAGGATTTGCCAAAGCTTGTTGCTTTAGGTAAAGCTTACAATGTCCCCTACATTTCCATTACTACCAATGCAAATTTGTTAACTGAAGAAAAAATTGAAGACTTACTTAGGGCAGGCTTGGATGAATTTACCATCTCATTGCATGGCGTAACAAAAGACTCCTATGAGAATTTTATGAAAAAGGGCAATTATGAAAAGTTTCAAAATGCGTTCTTGGCATTTAGTAAACTTAAGCGCAAGTACGACTTCAAAGTGAGGATAAACTATACTTTTAATAAAGACAATTTTCACGAACTGAAGGATATTTTTAAGTTTTTCAATCCACAAAGCTTTGATATTTTGCAGGTTAGACCTATTAGAAAAATAGGGAATACAGAGTATAATGATTTTGATATCTCATCCTTAGCGAAAGACTATCCAGAAATAATTCGTGCATTAAGAGCTACTTGTAATAATAATGCCATCACCTTGTTGGCACCGTCTAGCATTGAGGAACTAAATAATAAAAATGCATCCAGTATTATTTTTAATTACACGTTTTGCTATGTATCACCAAGTTCATTTTGGAAAGAAGGATTTAATTGGAGAGAGATGTCATTTAATGAATTTTCCAAACAGATAGGATGGGGCAGAACATTGTTCAAAAATATTTTTAAGTCAGAATCAGAATTAAAATCACTATCCGACCGGCTCAATTACGAAATAGAGTTTAGTTAACATTCACTTTAGAAGTCGTTCTAATAATACTATCTTTACAGTATAAATTAATATTAACAAGACTCGGTTAACATAATCGTTGACTGGATTATATAAAGACTTTATGGCTTGTAACAGTTGTTCAACTGGCAAAGACGGCCAACCAAGAGGATGTAGAAATAATGGGACCTGTGGAACAGATAGCTGTAATAAGTTAACTGTTTTTGATTGGTTAGCCAATATGTCCCTTCCTAATGGCCAAGAACCTTTTCAAGGTGTAGAGGTTCGCTTTAAAAACGGAAGAAAGCATTACTATAAAAATACAGAAAACTTGAGCCTAAGTATCGGCGACATTGTTGCTACGCAAGCAAAGTCAGGCCATGATGTAGGTATTGTTACGCTAACGGGAGAATTGGTGCGTGTTCAAATGAAGCGCAAAAAGGTTGATATCAATGACGAAGAGAATGTTCTAAAAATCTATAGAAAGGCAACGCAGAAGGACATTGATATTTGGTCAGCCTCAAGAGACAAGGAAGAACAAATGAAAGTTAAGGCTAGGCAATTTGCTATAGACCTTAACTTAAAGATGAAGATTTCGGATATTGAATATCAAGGAGATGGAAGTAAGGCGACGTTTTATTACACTGCTGAAGAGCGCGTAGACTTTAGGGAACTCATCAAAGTTTTTGCACGAGAGTTTAGAACACGAATAGAAATGCGTCAAGTAGGCTTTAGGCAAGAAGCCGCCAGACTAGGTGGTATTGGATCTTGTGGCCGTGAGCTTTGTTGTTCTACCTGGTTAACGGATTTTAGATCCGTAAGCACCTCTGCGGCGAGATACCAGCAGTTATCCTTAAATCCCCTGAAACTGGCAGGACAGTGTGGTAAATTAAAATGTTGCCTCAACTACGAACTCGACGCCTATTTAGATGCCCTGAAATCCTTTCCCAAGACAGATACAAAGCTCTACACAGAAAAAGGTATTGCCATATGTCAAAAAACTGACATTTTTAAAGGGCTTATGTGGTATGCTTATGAAGGAGAGTGGATGAACTGGCATATTATTACCACAGATCAGGCCAATGAAATTATAGAAAAGAACAAGAAAAAAATCAAAGTATCAAGTTTAGAAGAATATGCTGCAGAACATATTAAAGATACTAAAGCCGAATTTGAGAACGTTGTAGGTCAAGACAGTTTAACGCGGTTTGATAATCCAAAATCCAAAAGGAAACGTAAAAATAATAGGAATAACCGTAAGCGAAACCGAAATCGTAACAAAAACACAAATGCCAAAAAAAATTAAAGGGATAGTTATCCTTTTCGTTAGTGCTGCGTTAATCGCTTGCGATTCTAAGGCTGTTTTTGATTCTTATGTTTCATATCCTAATGAATGGCACAAGGATTCGATTGCTAGTTTTAAGTTTATGGCACCCGACACACTAAAAAATTATAATCTCTTCATTAATATAAGGAATAATAACGATTATAAGTTCAACAATCTATTTCTTATAACCGAATTAAGCTACCCTCATGGCAAAACGGTTAAGGACACTCTAGAGTACAAAATGGCTAAACCCAATGGGGAATTATTGGGTACTGGTTTTACGGATGTAAAGGAAAATAAACTGTGGCTCAAAGGTTATGAGAGAACATTCAAGTTTGAAGAAGAAGGCGAGTACCAAATAAATATCCAACATGCCATGCGGCAAAATGGACAGGTCAATGGCCTTACAAATCTTGAAGGGATAACTGAAGTGGGATTTAGATTAGAATCCGTACAATAAGTCTAAATTATGGCAAAACGAAAAACACCATCATCTAACGCAAAAACCCAAGATTTTTCAAAATATATTCGTTGGTTTTGGATGCTATTTACGGGAGGAGTTCTATCGATTGTACTCTTGTTTTTACTGGCATCTTGGGGTTTTCTTGGAGAAATGCCAGACCATACACGTTTAGAAAATCCTGAAACCAATTTAGCCACCGAGATTATTTCTTCTGATGGAAAAACACTTGGAAAGTTTTATTTTAATGATAATAGGACACCAGTAGCCTATGAAGATTTACCAAAGCACTTGGTTGATGCCCTAATCGCCACAGAAGATGTGAGGTATTACAATCACTCAGGCATTGATGCGCGAGGAACCCTCAGGGCTCTTACAGGTAGAGGTGGAGGTGCAAGTACCATTTCACAACAATTGGCCAAACAACTATTTACAGACCAGGTATCAAGAAATAAATTTCAGCGTGCCTTGCAGAAAGTAAGGGAATGGATTATAGCCATACGATTAGAACGGCAGTATACAAAAGAAGAAATTATTGCGCAGTATTTCAATATTTACGATTTTGGTAATAATGGTGATGGAATTAGATCAGCTGCTAGGATATATTTTGGGAAAGAACCTCATGAATTGGATTTAAAGGAGTCGGCTATGCTTGTGGGTATGTTTAAGAATTCCTCCCTCTATAACCCAATCCCTTCGAGAAATCCCGTTGGAACTAAGAACCGTCGAAACGTGGTTTTGGCACAAATGGCCAAGTACGGCTTTATTGACATGGAGCTAAAGGACTCCTTACAACAGACGGAATTGGATTTGAATTTTACACCCGAAACGCATAGAGAAGGAATTGCAACTTATTTCAGGGAGTATTTAAGAGGGTTTATGAAAGAATGGGCGGCAGATGAGAAAAACAGAAAACCGGATGGCAGCAAATATGATCTTTACAGTGATGGTTTAAAAATCTTTGTCACCATTGATTCAAGGATGCAGGAGTATGCAGAAGAAGCTATAGGCTTACATATGCCTAGACTACAGGCCGAGTTTGACCACCAGAATACACCAGATCGTAATCCAACTGCACCATTCTTAGAGTTAACCAATGCAGAAATAGATAAACTCTTAAAAGACGGTATGAGACGTGGCGAACGCTGGCGTATTTTAAAAAATCAAGGCTTATCGGACAAAGAAATAGAAGCGACATTCTATAAGCCTATTGAAATGACGGTTTTTAAATGGGTAGACGGAAAACCAAGTGAAGTAGATACCGTTATGAAACCTATTGATTCCATGCGTTACTACAAATCGTTCCTGCGTCCGGGTTTAATGTCCATGGATCCCAAGACAGGACACGTCAAAGCTTGGGTTGGAGGAATGAATTACAAGCATTTTCAGTATGACATGGTGAAACAAGGAAAACGTCAGGTAGGTTCTACGTTTAAACCATTCGTATATGCAACGGCCATAGATCAGTTGCAACTTTCACCTTGCGATTCTTTTCCAAGGACTCCAATAACCATTGCAGCCAATAAATTTGGGAACCCAGAACCCTGGACCACAAAAAATTCTGATGGAAACTACTCCGGTGTTCAAACCTTAAAGGATGCCTTGGCCAGTTCCACCAATACTGTGACCGCTAGATTAATGAATGAAATTGGGCCACAACCCGTTGTAGAAATGGCTAAGAAATTAGGAGTAGAACAAGATATTTTACCAGTACCAGCAATAGCATTAGGAACACCAGATATTAGCATTTACGAAATGGTTGCGGCGTATTCCACGTTCGCCAATAAAGGGGTGTACAACAAACCTGTCATGGTCACTAGAATTGAAGATAAAAATGGTACCATCTTGTATCAATTTGTTCCAGAGAGTAAAGATGTACTTAGCGAAGAGGTGGCCTATGTTACAGTAAACCTTATGGAAGGTGTTACCCAAGCCGGATCTGGTAGACGGTTAAGGCACAAAGGCTTCGACCAATGGAATCCTATGTATAGAGAGATTATTACAGGATACCCTTATGAATTCACAAATCCTATTGCAGGTAAAACAGGGACCACTCAAAATCAAAGTGATGGATGGTT
>CAZGDG010000115.1:473-7467 GCA_964524415.1 uncultured Flavobacteriaceae bacterium | reverse complement strand
ATTTTCTTAATTGGGAATAGGTTTTTTCTATCTTTAAACCTAAATTTTAGAAATGAAACCGCTTTTACACGTACTTATAATTTGTTTACTCTTCTTCTCTTGTTCGTCTACTAAAGAAAACACGAAGGCAGAAGAATCAAATAGGTCCATCACTGCAGCATCCATTAAGAAAAGTATGGAATATTTAGCTTCCGATGAATTGGAAGGACGACAAACAGGTACAGAAGGAATTGAACTTGCTGCGCAATACATAGAGAATTATTTTAAACAGCATAAAATCAAGCCCTTTTTTGAAACGTATAGAGATTCATTCAATTTTAATTCTATTATTGGCTACAACATAGTTGGATTCATTGAAGGAAATGATCCTAAACTTAAAAATGAATATATCATTCTCGGTGGACATTATGATCATATTGGAGAAGGGACAGAGGTCAATGGCGATACCATAGCCAACGGTGCTAATGATGATGCTTCCGGAACGGTGGCTGCCATGGAAATGGGTCGATACTTTGCCCAGACCAAATCGAACAAACGCAGTATTTTAATAACTTTATATGCTGCTGAAGAGATGGGCCTTAAGGGTTCGGGCCATTTGGCAGAGCGTCTTAAATCCCAAGGTACGGATATTTACACCATGGTAAACTTTGAAATGGTTGGCGTTCCTCGTGCAGCGGACCAACCTATGGCTTACATGTCTGGTTATAACAGGTCTAATTTGGCTTCAACCTTAAATGCCTATGCTGGTGAGGAGGTTGTGGGCTTTTTTCCTAAGGCCAAAGAGTTTCAGTTATTTTTTAGGTCTGATAATTATCCTTTTTTTAAGGCCTTAAACATACCGGCTCATGCTATTTCAACTTTCGACTTCACTAATTATGCTTATTACCATCACGTAGATGACGAAATCGATAAAATGGACTTTAATCACATGGCTACTTTTATCAATAAGATAATTCCAGCCTTTGAGGGTATGATGAATGCTGCAACTAAAGAAGTAATATTGACCGATGAGTAAAAAAAATATCATAATAACAGGCACGAGTCGTGGCATTGGCTTTGAGCTCGTAAAACTATTTCAGAAAGAAGGCCATACTATTTTAGCACTATCACGGAACTATAAAGCTGTAGCTGATTTGAAGCTACAAAATGTAACCAGTCTCGGCTGTGATTTATGCATCACAAATGATTACGAAAAAGTAAAGGATTTTATAAAAGAACATTGGACACATGTTGATATACTAATAAACAATGCTGGTCAGGTTTTAAACAAGCCTTTTAAAGACACTACAATAGACGATTTTAAAAAGGTATATAATACCAACGTTTTTGGGGTTTCAGAAATGACACGGACGGTACTTCCTTTTATGAAAAAGAATAGCCATGTTGTCACCATAAGTTCCATGGGAGGTATTCAAGGCAGTATGAAATTTCCAGGTCTTTCAGCTTACAGCTCTAGTAAAGGAGCTGTAATTACCTTATCTGAATTATTGGCCGAAGAATATAAAGAAACGGGTCCTCAATTTAATGTGCTGGCTCTAGGAGCGGTACAAACAGAAATGCTTGAAGAAGCGTTTCCAGGCTATAAGGCTCCACTTTCGGCTTTGGAAATGGCAGAATATATTTTTGATTTTGCGCTAACAGGAAACAGATTCTATAACGGGAAGGTGTTGCAGGTGTCAAATTCTACGCCATAATCAATCCTCGGCTTCAAACCGTTGGAGCCTATTTCTTAAATTATTTACCTCCATCGTTAATTCTTCGATTCGGCTTAAGAGATTAAATACGGTGTCAATGCCTTCTAAATTAAGATTTAGTTCGCGTTGCAGTCTAATTATTTTCTCAATATCTACAATCCTGTCTTTGTGAATGTAATAGGTCTCTTCTATGGTCTGCAGTTCTATTAATCCAAACTCGTCAAGATCACTGAAAAATGACATTTCAATTTTGTATTGATTGCAAAGTTGTGGTAGCGGTATAAAATTTTCGTCTTTCATGTCATTTCAAATTAGATAATTTTTCAAATAATTCTTTTTCTTCAGGACTTAATTTACTTGGTAATTTAACATTGAAAGTTACATAAAGATCGCCGTGGACATTGTCTTTTTTATATTTAGGAAATCCTTTTCCTTTTAATTTTACTTTCGTGCCATTTTGGGTTAAAGGCTTAACCTTTAGTTTTACTTTGCCATCAAAAGTATCGATGGTTACCTCACCTCCTAAGATGGCCTTATATAAATCTAAGTTTACGGTTGTATGAAGGTTGTCACCATCGCGCTTAAAGGGTGTATTATTTTCTATGATAAACTCGATGTATAAATCGCCATTAGGACCGCCATTAACGCCCTTGCCACCTTTACCTTTAATTTTAATGGTTTGCCCATTGGAAACGCCAGCGGGAATTGTGAGACGAATACTTTTACCATTGATGGTTAAAACTTGTTTTTGGGATTTGTAAACGTCACGTAAATTCAATTTCAGTTGAGCATTATAATCTTGCCCGCGATATTTTACATGTGATTGGCGTCGTGATCCAGAAAAGGCATCGCCGAACATAGATTCAAAAAAGTCTGAATAATCTCCGGATTCAAAGCCTGAATATTGCTGATAACCGCCTTGTTGTTGCTGCTGCCTACGTTGCGCTTCTTCGTAAGCTTCACCTTCTTTCCAATGCTCACCGTATTTATCGTACTTTTTACGAAACTCTGGGTTGCTTAAAACCTCATTGGCTTCGTTTAACTGTTTAAACTTTAATTCGGCTTCCTTGTCATTGGGATTTAGGTCAGGGTGATACTTTCGTGCTAATTTTCTATAGGCTTTTTTAATTTCAGCCTCAGTGGCATTTTTATCAACACCCAAAATTTTATAATAATCAATAAAGGCCATATTAAATACCTGAATTTATATTTTTACATCAATGGTGCTCAAGTTAGTTGTTTTTGGAAATACTAAAAATGACATTGTTCAGCTTTGGCAAAATTCTCTTAGAAAATAAAACAAAAGTTAGGATTCAAAAATTATGAGTGACAAAACAAGTAATTATAAATGTGTCATTTTTGATTGTGATGGTGTTTTGGTGGATAGTGAGCCTATAGGTAATAAGGTAATGGTAGAGCTGGCAAATGCCTTAGGTGCTAATATAGATTTGGACTACGCCTACTTACATTTTAAGGGAAATTCCTTGTATAAATGCATGCAGCACATTAGAAATATTATAGAAAAAGAGTTGCCGGCTGATTTTGAATCAGAATACAGGAGAATATCCTTCCAGAGGTTTAAAAAAGAAATTCAACCTGTTGAAGGGGTTGTAGACCTTGTTCAAAGTCTTAATGTTCCGTTCTGTGTAGCATCTAGTGGGCCAGAAAATAAGATTCGATTAAATCTAGAATTAACAGGGCTAATGCCTTATTTTGAGAACAAAATTTTTAGCTGTTACGCTATTGAAAAATGGAAACCAGATCCAGAGATTTTTATTTGGGCGTCAAAAATGATGGGCTTTCATAGCTCAGAGTGCGTTGTTATCGAAGATAGTATTCATGGTGTAGAAGCTGCCATAAACGGCGGTTTTGATGTTTTTGCATTTACAGCCAATGATTTAAACGATGAACTGCAAGAAAAAGCGACTAAAACCTTTGACAGTATGTTAAACCTAAAAGAAATGTTAAAGGTTTAAATCAAATTTTTATTTTAGTAAAAAATTGAAATATGATGAAGAAAGTACTCATATTTAAACATTCAATTTTAATTACTTGCCTTCTCGTAAGCTCATTGATGTCTAGTGCGCAAATCTTTGAGCGTATAGAAAATACCGTAGGTCTTGGTGTCTTGCAAAATAATAATGGAATCGCTGTTGCCGATTATGACGGTGATAACGATTTAGATGTTTTTGTCGTAGCAAAAGCCAAGGACGACTCGAGTGAACCAAGTAGCCTAAGTCGCCTCTTTAGAAACAACAATGATGGTTCATTCACCGATGTCACTGAAGCTGCAGGCTTAACTGGGTTGTTAAATTCAGACGAAGGAGGAGACCCTCATTCTGCTTTTAATGGTTTTAAAAGTGGCGCTTCATGGGCAGATTACAATAATGATGGATTTCCGGACCTCCTTCTTACCTATGCTTTAAAAGTGCAATTATGGCGTAATTTGGGTAATGGAACCTTTGTTAATATATCCCAGGTGACCGGATTGGCAAGTGCCAATAGTTGTGTCAATACTGGTTCTACATGGTTTGACTATAACAATGATGGCCTATTGGATATTTATATTACGCAGTCTGAAAGCTGTGCCTCTAACCAATTATTTAGAAATAACGGTAACAGTACATTTACAGATGTTACTGCTTCAACAAATATTTTAGAAATTTCAGCATCCTTAAGTACAAATGCTATGCCCTTAGATGTTAATTCAGACGGCTTTATGGATTTGTATGTCACTAATCGCTCCGGCGAAGCCAATTACTTATTCATAAACAATTCTGGGACAACATTTAGCGAATCTGCTTTGTCTTACGGTATTGACGGAACCATGAGTAATGCCATACAAGTAGGCGATTTTAATAATGATGAAGCTTTTGATATCTGGGTAACTGGCATCGATAACAATTATGCTTTTACTAATAATGGGAATAATACCTATACGGATAATGCCGATACTTTTGGCCTTGGTAATGCTTTGTGGGGAAGTGGGTCCTCATGTGCTGATTTTGACTTGGATGGCGATATTGACATTTTTACGGCAAACGGTTTTACCGACCAGAATATCAACGCACAGCCAAATGTTTATTACAGAAACTTGAATGCCCAGGGACAAGATAACTTTGAGGAAATATCCTCTCAATTAGGGCTTAATACGTCCTCAGTTGGTGTAAGCAGTGTGTCTTGGGACTACGACAACGATGGTGATGAAGACTTAATTACCACAAATAGTGAAGGAACTATTTTCTTCTATGAAAATAAACTTTTGAATTTTGACGATACTACAACAGCATCCAACTGGTTTAAGATTCAGCTTCAGGGGACTACGTCAAATAGAGATGCTATTGGCACCCAGATTTCCGTGACTACGACAAGTGGAACTCAAAAACTACTTTACACAGGAGTTGGTTACATGAGTCAAAGTTTAAGGCCTGCCCTTTTTGGTTTAGCAACGGCAGAAAATATTTTATCTCTGGAAATAGTTTGGCCTTCAGGACTAACCGATACCTATAGTAATCTGCCTCCAAACACAACGATTAGGGCTGTAGAAGGAGGAGGCTATGAGATTTTAGATATTCTTCCGAGCCAAAAGGTCTATGGATGTACCGATCCCATATCCTGTAACTATAACCCAAATGCAAACTTAGATGATGGCTCTTGTACTTATATTGAATCACAGTCCATTGTAGGTAATGTAAATAGTTCTTTTTTAAGTACTGAAACGTACACCTATAATATTGGTCCAAGTTCTAGTGCTCAATGGCAAGTACAAGGTGGAGAGATTCTTAGTGGTCAGGGTACTGGCACTATTGTGGTGCGCTGGCACATTGAGGCTTCAGGCACGGTATCTGTTGTAGAATCTAATTCACAGTGCTCAAGCCTAGAAACCTCTATTACGGTAGATTTAGGTGTAGATTCGTTGTCTCCAGATATCTCTATAGCAAGATTATGGAACGAAGCATTGCTTACTGCGATTAGGGGAGATTTTGCTCGGCCGACGGTTCATGCAAGAAATTTGTTTCATACAAGTGTTGCCATGTACGACATCTGGGCACTTTATGACGAGGTTGCTCAACCGTATCTCATCGGGAACTCTTTAAATGGATTTGATAGCCCACTTGAAGATTTCAGTCCTAATGAACCCATTGATGCATCGGTGCATAAGGCCATAAGTTATGCCATGTATAGGCTTTTAACACATCGCTTCCAAAATTCACCTTCTGTAGAAGCTACCCAAGAGATTTTTGACCTTATCATGGAGCGCTTTGGTTATGATACGGCTATAACTTCATTGTTTTATCAAGATGGTGATGCAGCAGCTTTGGGGAACTTTGTTGCACAGACAATTATTGATTATGGTTTGCAGGATGGTTCTCGGGAAGCCACTGGCTACGACAATGCCTACTATGAGTCAGTCAATGCACCTTACGCTTTAGACTCCAATGAAAACCCTCCCATAAACGACCCAAATCGTTGGCAGCCATTGGGCTTGGATACGTTTATTGATCAAGGTGGAAATTTAATAGATGGCAATGTACCGCCATTTTTAAGTCCAGAATGGGGTAATGTATTTTCTTTTGCCCTTAAGGAAGAAGATAAAGTCACTTATGAAAGAGACGGTCATCAATATCACGTGTTTCACGATCCCTCAGACCCACCGTATATTAGTCTAACAGAATCCAACCCTTCTAGTGATCAATATAAATGGGGCTTTACCATGGTATCAGTTTGGCAGGCTCATTTAGATCCTTTTGATGGCGTTATGTGGGATATTTCGCCTAACTCAATTGGTAACGTTGATATTAGCACTTTTCCAACGGATTTTGCAGATTATCCAAACTTCTATGATTATTTTGAAGGCGGAAGCATCAGCGCAGGTCATACGATTAACCCTGTTACAGGGAATCCTTATGAAGTTAATATGGTACCGCGCGGCGATTATGCTCGGGTTCTTGCAGAATTTTGGGCAGATGGTCCAGATTCAGAAACACCACCAGGACACTGGTTTACGATTTTAAATTACGTTAACGACCATCCACAATTTGAAAAACGTTTTCAAGGACAGGGACCTATTTTAGAACCATTGGAGTGGGATGTTAAAGCGTATTTCATCTTAGGAGGAGGAATGCATGATGCTGCAATAGCCGCTTGGAGCGTAAAAGGCTGGTACGACTATATTAGACCGATATCTGCCATTAGGTCTATGGCAGAGCGCGGACAGAGCACTGACCCAAATCTTGAAAATTATGATGTCTCAGGTATTCCCTTGATAGATGGTTATATAGAGGTTATACAAGAAGGCG
>CAZGDG010000115.1:0-411 GCA_964524415.1 uncultured Flavobacteriaceae bacterium | reverse complement strand
TATTGAAAATACGGATACAGACATGGCTGGTGTTGGTTGGATACGAGCAGACGATTGGTATCCCTACCAACGTCCTACGTTTGTGACGCCGCCTTTCGCAGGATATGTTTCTGGTCATTCCACTTACTCTAGAACGGCAGCAGAATTATTGACTATGATGACAGGTAGCCCATATTTCCCTGGTGGTTTGGGTGAGTTTGTGGCTAAACAAAATGAATTCTTGGTTTTTGAGGAAGGACCATCAGTTGATGTTGTGTTACAATGGGCCACTTATCGTGATGCCTCAGACCAAACGAGCCTCAGTAGAATTTGGGGTGGTATACATCCTCCTGCAGATGATATTCCAGGACGATTTATCGGACAAGTAGTAGCAGAAGACGCTTTTGCCTTTGCAGTACCTTATTTTGAAGG
>CAZGDG010000114.1:0-7657 GCA_964524415.1 uncultured Flavobacteriaceae bacterium | reverse complement strand
TGCCTCGATTGCAAATCCTCTGATATTGAAGATGATGAGTCAGCTCAAATCAATCTCAAAAAAGATGGTAAGTCCGAAGTTAAAATTAAAATCAACGAAGAGGAAGGCGTTAATATTGAGGTAAATGACAATTAGTCCTTATGAAACGACAGTTCATCAACTAATAGTTTCATCAAAGCTTCAAAGCTTGCAAATTTGAAGTGAAATTATCAATCAAAAAACGAATTAAATCAAAATAAAAATCATGAATACACTAATTAAATTAATCGTTTCAGGTATTGTTGGATCTCTTATGATGTCCTGCAACATAAATTTTGGACCTGGTATCGATGGCGATAGAAATATTGTGACTATGGAGCGCCAAATATCAAATGATTTTGAAAACATAAAGGTTAGTCAAGGATTAGACCTTTACATCACGCAGAGTAACAGTGTTGCTTTAAATGTTGAAGCCGACGAAAATTTGCATGAACTAATTAAGACCGAGGTTGAAGATAACACCTTGAAAATCTACACTTCTTCTAATATAAGAAGTGCTGCCTCAAAAAAAATAATGTTGGAAATAGAGGACATCAGCGCCATAAAAGCAACAAGCGGAAGTGACGTATTTTCAACCAACACCATTGAAGCCAACGACTTAACATTGGAGACAACAAGTGGTGCTGATATGAAACTGGATGTGAAGACCAACACCTTAAACTGCCGTGTAACTAGTGGCAGCGATTTAAAATTGAGCGGATCCACGGAACTATTAGTGGCCGAAGCCACAAGCGGAAGCGATATCAAGGCGGCCAATTTAAAAGCAGTTACCTCTAAAGTGAAAGCTTCGAGCGGTGCAGATATATCGGTAAACACCTCAAAAGAACTCACAGCGAGAGCCACGAGTGGTGCCGATATTAGATATGTTGGCAATCCCACTGTGGTAAATAAATCCGACACCTCTTCAGGTAGTGTGAGAAGTCAATAACCGAAGTTAATCCTGGAGTCTGAATAAAATAATCAATCAAAAAATAAACCAATCAAGCTAGCCATCCCAAACATCTTGTAGAGTTTGGGATGGTTTTTGTATATATTTGTTAAAAGCTTAAGGGAATGGTTCTTGAAATTATAGAACTACCCGAGCAAAAACAGTATGTGCATGAAAAAAATTGTACTCTTATTAGGACTCATTTTTATACTTCCTGCTGCTCTTGTAGGACAATCTGATGACAAGATTAAAGGCGACAGAAACGTTACCATTAAACAAACCTATATTGACGATTTTAAAAAACTTGTTATAACCAATGATTTTTCTGTTGAAATCGTTTACAATAGTAAGCCTTCCGTAGAAATCGAGACTGACGACAACCTACACGACGTCATACAATTTGACGTCATTGATGGTGTCCTCACCTTTTCACAGGCCATGAGAATTACCTCAAAGAAAAAAATGCACATTGTTGTTAATTATGGTGATGCTCTAAAAGAAATCGATGTTAAGGATGATGGTGAAGTACGATCACTTACTTCCATGGAACTTGGCAACGTTGTCCTAGAGACATCAGATAATGCCAGAGCCTATCTAAACATCAATGCCAAAAAGTTTGATTACAAAAGCTACGGAAAATCAAAAACACGCCTTAATCTCACTGCAGATTCTGTAAAAATAGAGCTTAGCGATAATAGCAAACTAGATGCCTTAATCAACAGTAAAACCGCTGATTTCGATTTGTATCAGCGCTCAGATGCTGTTGTGGAAGGCAATGCAAACACATCATTGATTAGGTTAGATAACTCTACAAACCTAACAGGAGAAAAGTTTGATGTAAAAACTGTTGAAGCGACATTAGAAGACAATAGTGACCTTATCATATCTGTTTTGGAGAACATTGGATTGGCCGTGTCTGGAGATAGTGAGGTTTATTTATACGGTAACCCAACCATTACAATTTCCAAATTTGAGGATACTGCGAAACTTCAGAAGAAAAAACGGTAGTTACTTAAGGTAAAGTTCTTACACCTAAATTGAACTCTATATCTATTACATTAGATACCTTGATCATCCCGAGTAGTTTTTTAGGCGGCGTTAAATTAAAATCATTGATATCTATGGGTAATTTACCGCAGACCATAACGCCTTGTGGTGTATTATCAACCTCTACCGGTAATTCATAGACTTTTGAGACGCCACTTATAGTGATGTTCAATTTTGTATTCAAAATACTGCTCTCTGGTGCTCCTTCAGCACTGAGAAGTTCTAATTTTATGGATGGGTATTCGTCCGTTTTTAAAAGTTTATGGAAATCTTTATTTATGGCCTTGTGCCCACAATTGAAAAATACATTCTTTAAATTTAATTGTGCATTGGAAAATTGAAGCCGGGTTTTATCTGCAGTGAAGCTTATCTCAAACGAGTCTGAAAACTCAGAAACATCGTAAGAGCACTGAAACCTATTTATGTTGGACTCTCCTCTTATTATTAAGGAACTATTAGGAGTTACCGCAACGGTTAAGGATTTTTCCTCTGGTACTAAAAAAATCATAACCATAAACAGTTTTAATGCAATTAGCCCAAGATTTCTTAATGGATAAAGCATAACTAAAGTTAAATAAAAAAAAAGGAGGCCACCAAAAAATAGGACCTCCTTTTTTTATAATTAAGTTTCTAGAAGCTAATTACAGCCTCCATCATTAAACCATTGAATTTACCTTCATAGAGAACATTATCTGATGGATAGCCATCATAGCTTTGCGTAACATACTCAAGTTTTGCTAGAACGTTTTTAGTCAAGAAATAACCAGCTGACAATTGGAATCTATCTATATCTACATCACCAAATGATTGTTCTGAACTTACTGTATTGTAACGACCACCTACGTAGAAGTCTTCAGAAGACCCAAAGCGATAAATTACTTCACCAGCTAACTGTGTTGTGCTACGGTTATCAGTTTCTGAAGAAGCTCTACCGTTTACAAATTCTAGTGTACCGAAGAATTCCAAGCCACCATACTTCACAAATGGGTTGAACATAATAGCAGTAATTCTATTTCTGAAACCAGGATCAAAACGTCCTGTTCTAAATGAATTGGTAGCTGTAGTATTTTGTAGAGACTGTGATCTGAAATCAAAATATTGTTCTGGTGATAAAACAGAATAATATCTAGAACCTGCTCTATCTGCTGTATAAAGATAGTTGTTTGCAACATATCCTGTAGTGTATAAAGACCCTGTTAATCTGAATCTTAAATCTTCGGTGAATTGTTTGTCATATCCTAATTTTGCAAGAAATGCTGCTCCACCTGTTTTACCATTAGCTCCTTTTAGAACATTTTGATTTAACTTACCATTAGAAAATCCAATCATACCTATAAATCCATTTCTTCGATAATAAACTTCAGCCCCAACTTCCGTTGTAAAACCATCCATAATCAAGTTACCAACAAATGGGTTGTAAATAGCCTGAGCATTATCAGTTCTTCTAAAATGTGCATCACCATAGTTGTTTTCCATATGCCCTATTTTAACAGTAGTGTACTTCATAAGGTTACTTAAAGCCCCTTCACTAATGAAATCTAGGTTATCTATTTGAATA
Organism: uncultured Flavobacteriaceae bacterium; assembly: GCA_964524415.1. Classification (GTDB taxonomy): domain Bacteria; phylum Bacteroidota; class Bacteroidia; order Flavobacteriales; family Flavobacteriaceae; genus Winogradskyella. The sequence goes on along the minus strand of CAZGDG010000114.1, from coordinate 4,085 downwards.
TAGCCTCCTTTTACATAAGGTTCTGGGTGGTGACGAGAAGATAGATAGGTTCTTAAGTGCATTCTTAAACCTTTAGCTAAAGCTACATCTAAGTCTAAGTTAGCTGTAGCCAAATTAAAGTTATATCCAATTTCTTGTAATGTGTTCGTTGTTGTTAAATCAGCTGGTGCTACGCCATTTTCATGGTCTATGGCTTGATATTGTAATGTAGATTGTCCACCTACTCTTACTTTTAAACCTTCAAAAGTTGAAACACTGTCTTTTGGTGCCTCAAAAACATTGATACCTCTTTGGTCTCGTGGTCTAAAGTTGTCTAAATCCCTTTTGTTTTTGTTTTGTGCATACGTGCTAACCCCTAGGGCGCAAATAAGAATAAAGCTTACTAATTTTAAAGTCGATTTCATGATAAATTGATTTTAGTTGTAGTTTAAATTATTATTTATTTTTTGGTTTGATATACGGCTTTAAAGACCACATTTATCTCATCACCGGTCTTGATGGTGCCAAATAATGCTTTTGGTGGGTCTATACCGAAATCCGTCATTTTTAAAGGTTTTTCACCTTCCACTAAAAGTTGATTTCCCTGTAGTTTAAAGGTAAAGTCTACAGGAACCGCTTTTGTCACTCCTGTTATGGTCATATCACCAACCGCACTGACTTTAAAGCTATTGTCCGTTAATTTATCAACGGTATTAACTTTTGTTAATTTGAAGTCAATGGTTTTAAAATCGTCGGTTTTTAGTGCCTTATAAGTGTTTTTATCCATACCAGACTTACCACTTTTGAGACTTTCTGAAACAACAGAAAAGTTAAGCGTATTAATCTCTAGAGCATCAGATATGTTAATATCTGCTGTTCCCATTTGCTTTTGGGCATCTACATGCCAGTCGTGAAGGGATGATGTACCATGAACCTCCAAGAAAGACGTATCATTATTTAAACTATAGGATTGCGCAAATGCAATTTGACTGAAGAATAAGCTGCTAAAAGCTAGTGCAAAGATTTTAGCAGAACGTGTCATTGATTTAATCATTAGTTATCTTTTTTTGGTGGTACAAAGATTCTAACAATGACAACCACTTTTTATGATTTTTATCATATATCGAGCGGTACACCAACTGTGAATATTCAAAAATGCATAAAAAAAGGAAGCTAAATACTTAGTATTCAGCTTTCTCTTTACTTATTTCAGATTCTTTTTGGTTGTTAAAAAAACCTAAAAAAATTAATATTTATGTAGAATTAGTCTAAAAAAACCTAAAAAGAGACACGTACAATTAGTTGTAAGTTGGGGTAGAAACCTCAAAATCGGCTTCTTTGGCAGCCAAATAACGCTCAGCGTCCAAAGCTGCCATGCATCCTGTACCAGCAGCAGTAATAGCTTGCCTGTATACATGGTCTGCCGCATCACCACTTACAAAAACACCCTCAACATTAGTTTTACTCGTGCCTGGTTGTGCATTGATGATGTAACCGGTTTCGTCTAAATCTAGATAATCCTTAAAAATATCGGTATTTGGCTTATGGCCTATAGCAACAAAGAATCCTGTGGCAGGTATAACATGTTTTTCTCCTGTTTGATTATTAACAACGCGAACTCCCGTAACCACTTGACCATCTCCCAAAACCTCTTCGGTTTCCGTATTATAAAGAATCTCAATATTCTCCGTGTTCTTTACGCGATTGGCCATAATTTTAGACGCCCTAAAGACATCACGTCTTACCAGCATTGTTACTTTTTTGCACAACTTAGATAAATAATGTGCTTCTTCACAAGCGGAATCCCCTGCTCCAACAATAACGACTTCTTGATTTCTGTAGAAAAAACCGTCACAAACGGCACAAGCTGAAACTCCACCACCTAACTTAAGATACTTTTGCTCAGAAGGCAAACCCAAGTATTTGGCAGAAGCACCAGTAGAAATGATTACGGTTTTAGCATGAATTTCCTTTTCATCATTTACCCAAACCTTATGAATATCTCCTGAAAAATCGACTTTGGTAATCCAACCATGACGCACATCCGTACCAAAACGTTCGGCTTGTTTCTGTAATTCAATCATCATTTCAGGTCCGGTAATTCCATCAGGGTAGCCAGGGAAATTTTCCACATCATTCGTTGTGGTTAACTGGCCTCCTGGTTGTTCACCTTGATATAAAACAGGAGCCATATTAGCCCGTGAGGCATAGATGGCAGCCGTGTAACCAGCTGGCCCAGACCCTATAATTAAGCATTTTACTTGTTCAATTGTTTCAGACATAATTATTCTTCATTATTACATGACAAAAGTAGGTTTTTTGCTTAAATCCTTACAATGAAGTTATCAACATAAGGGCTTAGAGTATAATTGTTGCTTTTGATTTTTTTTAATACGCTCAAATTCTTAACTTATATGTGTTAACCGTTAAATCTTTTCCATCATGAGAAATCAATACCTAAGCATGCTAGTGCTCTTGTTAAGTTTTTTGGCATGCCAGTCCAATACCAAAGACACAACTTCCAATGAAGGGACTTCCATGACAGAACTTGTAGAAACTAAAAACCTCAGTGGCACTTGGGAACTTACCGGATTTTTTAATTACAAGGACAATAAAGTGGTAGATTCCTTTGAAATGAATCCTGATTTCAGGCAAATTAAAATGTATACCGATAACAAAGTAATGTGGTGCAAACACAAAGCTGCAGATTCTTCAGATTGGTTTGGTTATGGCACGTATACCTATGATGGCGATCGCTTGACAGAAATTTTAGACTTTGGCTCTAAGGTGATGGATGAGGTTATCGCAGACAAGAAGGAGTTTACCTATGAACTGCTATTAACCGACAATCGTTTTGAACAAATAGAACTCGATGAGGATGGCAACCGGATTTATTCTGAGAATTACGTAAGAATAAAGTGATTCACTTTAATTTAGGTGTTAAAACTGAATTCTTGTTTAGTACGCCTTGTAATCAATATTAGGCTGTAATTTCTAATTTTTGCTAAAAGTCTTTTAATACCCTCTAAAGACAACAAATCTTTATGTGTATTAAATTTTTTAATGTTTTTGCCATGCATAAGGTGATTTTCTCCATTTGCTATGCTGTAGATACCACCAAAAAAGGGGAAAGCTCTCAACTTGATGGTTTCGTTTAAAACCTTAAGTCTATGGTCAAAATAAAGAATGGAATCAACATCAAAAAAATGCTGTAAAAGATCTGGCTTTACGATGACCGAACTTCCGCAGAGGTAGTTAAACTTGTAGGTCTTGAGCAAGAATTTTTTGCCCTTCAAAAAGATATATCCGTTTTTAACATACCATCCAGGAATAGTTTTATTTTGCTTGTTGACAAAGCCCGCAATACGATTACTGATAAAGTCATCAGAATCAACCGTCATTACGTAATCCGTATCAAACCGTTGCTTCGCGAATTGAGCTCCAAGTTGTAATTTTTTTCCTTTATCAATCTCCCTTAGCTTGTTTGCTTCGTCCTCGTTAATTTGTGACGTTTTGATGGGCGGCTCAAAATCCACTGTCATATAATGAACATTATCATGCCTAAACGAAATTTCCGGTTTCTCATGACAAACTACGACAACCTTATAATTAGTGTCAGTCTGACTGCATATTGAGATTAGTGTACGTTCAAATAAATTACAGAACTTACTCCAATCCTTTGAAACTTCTTTACTTTTAACAGGAACGATAAATGTGAGCATTATTTTCTAGATTCAATGGTCTCACTAAATAAAGAATTATAAGGCCTAACGCCATAAAATGTCTTTAAATAACGGTATTACTCGTTAACTTCAGGTAAAAAAGGCCTTACAACCATTTTTCATGATGAATAGTAACGGTTAAAGTTATACTGCATCCAAAACTTCTAGTGTGTAATTGGCTCCTATAAGAACCCTGCCTTACGCTTAAACAAATGCCTAAGACATTTAAATTTTATATTATTCTGTGGAGACTGAAATGATTCAGCGACATGCTCTAAATGATATCACGCATAAAAATAAAAAGGCTCAGTTATGTACTGAACCTTTTTTGTCGGGGTGGCAGGATTCGAACCTGCGACCTCCGCGTCCCAAACGCGGCGCGAT
>CAZGDG010000113.1:0-7802 GCA_964524415.1 uncultured Flavobacteriaceae bacterium | reverse complement strand
ACGATCGTTTCATAATACAGTGTTTTAAAATTAACAGTGTAAATGAAGATTTTTTATAGTGGCTGTACAATGACCGTAATCAGTTTGTATAAAAAAACCGAGACCAGAGGCCTCGGTTTAATTTTTTATAAATAAAAATTGTCTTAAAATCCGAATTCAACACCAAGGTTGATTACGTCAAAAGAGCCATCATCTGATACTCCTCTATAAGATAACACGATGTCAAGTGCATCACTTACACCATATTGTACTCTAGGTGCGTAATAGAATCCTCCATCATTACCATCAGGAGCCAAACCAAGTGCGTAACCTAAATCAGCACCAAGAGTGAAATCCTCGGAAACTGCAAATCGTCCTGCAGCAGCGATTGGTAGAAATATGGCATCATCAATGCTAAAGCCTGCAATCTCGTCACCTAAATTATAAGATAGACCTGTAGCAACACCAGCATCGAAACTTTCGGACACTTCCCATAGTGCACTCACATCTAGAGTAATATTAAAGGTGTAAGCATCTCCGGCATCTCCAATAGGAAGACCAACATTTAACCCAGCATTAAAATCCTGAGCACTCATAGTTGCAAAAGCAAATACAGCTAATGCAGAAAGTAAAATTCGTTTCATAGTTATTAAGTTTTTAAAATTGATTAGTACAAATGAACACTATTTTTTTCAATAAAGAAAGGAATTTAGCAGAGTTATTAACAATTTCATGAACAAAAAAATATATTTCGTTGATTTTAAGTATTTTAATTTTTTCGTTATTAACAATTTTTGTGCAAAATACGATGAATTGCGTATGTTTAAATCCTACATTATATGGCTATCTTTAAACCATGAAGTGGGAAACAGCCCTTACAGATTATCAGCACTATCTCCGCATAGAACGCGGGCTTTCTAAGAATTCCATTCAAAACTATAGCTACGATATTAAAAAGCTCGTTGCCCACCTTGATGCACATGACATTAAGGCAACACCAATTAGTATAAACAATGAGACGCTAAAGGCTTTTATCTACGAGGTATCCAAAAGCATCAATCCAAGGTCTCAGGCACGCTTGATTTCTGGACTCAGAAATTTTTTTGACTATCTCATTTTTGAAAAATACCGAACCACCAATCCCTTAGATTTAATTGAGTCGCCTAAAATTGGGAGAAAACTTCCAGATACGCTCTCGGTACAGGACATAGACAAGCTTATTGCCTCTATAGATTTGGGTTATACCTACAATGGCGTTAACTTGGGTGAGCGCAATAGAGCTATTTTAGAAACGCTCTATAGCTGCGGACTCAGAGTTAGCGAACTTATAGACCTAAAGATTTCCGATCTTTTCTTTGATGAGGGATTTCTAAAAATTACCGGAAAGGGAAACAAGCAGCGTTTCGTTCCCATTGGAGACTCAACACTAAAGTATATTACCATTTGGTTGGGCATAAGAAACCATATCGATGTCGCACCAAGCTCTAAGGATATTGTTTTTCTGAATTATAAGGGCCGGCAGATGACACGAGCTATGGTGTTTACCATTATTAAACAATTGGTTAAAAAATCGGGACTTCAAAAAAATGTGTCACCACATACCTTTAGGCATTCGTTTGCGACACACCTCTTGGAGAATGGTGCAGACCTTCGCTCCATACAGATGATGTTGGGCCACGAAAGCATCACCACGACCGAAATATACATGCACGTCGATCGCTCGCACCTCAGCGAGGTTTTAAAAAAGTATCATCCCAGAACATAGAAAAGGGCACTGAACAATGTGCAGCACCCTTTTCACTCATTTGAGTTAGTTGTATCTTATTTGGCAATGTTTACGGCTCGTGTTTCTCTAATAACCGTTACTTTTACCTGACCTGGATAGGTCATGTCTGTTTGTATTTTTTGTGAAATCTCAAAAGACAGGCTCGCGGCTTTATCATCAGACACCTTTTCACTTTCAACAATTACGCGCAATTCTCGTCCTGCCTGGATGGCATAAGCTTTCTTTACACCAGTGAATCCAAAGGCTACATCTTCCAAATCCTTTAAGCGTTGAATGTACGAATCCAGAACTTGTCGTCTCGCGCCTGGCCTTGCACCAGAAATAGCATCACACACCTGGATTATTGGCGACAATAAGGTGGTCATTTCAATTTCATCATGGTGGGCTCCAATGGCATTGCAAACCTCTGGTTTTTCGCCATATTTTTCGGCCCACTGCATACCCAAAATGGCATGAGGCGTTTCAATATCTGCCTCAGATGAAGGTACTTTACCTATATCGTGTAACAACCCAGCGCGCTTGGCTAGTTTTGGGTTTAAGCCCAATTCTGCAGCCATAACACCACAAAGCTTAGCCACTTCCCTCGAGTGTTGTAAGAGGTTTTGACCGTAAGACGATCGGTATTTCATCCGACCTACCATTTTTATCAACTCAGGGTTAAGACCATGAATCCCAAGATCTATAACCGTACGTTTCCCTACTTCTATAATTTCCTGCTCTATTTGCTTTTCTGTTTTACGAACTACTTCTTCAATTCGTGCTGGGTGAATACGACCATCGGTTACCAACTTATGTAGCGAAAGACGAGCAATTTCACGTCTCACAGAGTCAAAACAAGATAAAATAATAGCCTCTGGCGTATCGTCTACGATAATTTCTACTCCAGTAGCCGCTTCAATAGCTCTAATGTTACGGCCTTCGCGTCCTATGATTCTACCCTTAACGTCATCGGATTCAATATTGAATACCGACACGCAATTATCTATGGCTTCTTCCGTTCCAATTCGCTGAATGGTATTGATAATAATTTTTTTGGCTTCTTGTTGGGCCGTTAATTTGGCCTCCTCTATTCTATCTTGTACAAAAGCCATGGCGTCTGTCTTAGCTTCCTCCTTAAGGCTTTCTATGAGCTGTTCCTTTGCTTCCTCAGCCGATAACTGGGAAATTACCTCTAACTGTTTAATCTGACTCTTGTGAGCTTTTTCGGCCTCAATACGCTTTTTCTCCAAAAACTCGAGCCTAAAGTCATAGTCTTTTATTTTATCTTCTAAGGACTGTGTCGCTTTCTTAGCTTTAGACAACTCATTGGAGATTTGAGATTCCTTATCCCTAATACGCTTCTCGGCCTGGGCCATTTTTTTATCCCTAGAAAGGATTACCTTTTCGTGTTCCGCCTTAAGCTCTATAAACTTTTCTTTGGCTTGGAGTATTTTATCTTTTTTAATGGCCTCTCCATCTGCGTTGGCCTGCTTTAAAATTGCTTTAGATTCGTTTTGCGCCTCCCTGATAATTTTTGAGGCCGTCCCTTTTTGCATCATACTCGCAATAAGGTAACCAACTACTACTCCTAAAACAACGCCTCCTATGATATATAGGATTGTATTTGTATCCATAGTGTTTATTTAGATATTAAAAAAAAGCCTACATCAGCTCTGATTTTGTATAAACTCCTTAAAAACAAGTTTAGGGCTAACAAACTGATCAAAAATCTGCCCGAGATACTGAGTCTAGCTCAGCACTGGCAGCACGATTTTACAATTTAAACTCACCCTTTTTAAAGAATTAGCGTTGAGTTTATCAAAAAATATAACTAATGTAGGCAGTAACCTTTTTATATTTTAAAGAACGTACGAGTTAAATATGTTTGCTTAAGAGCTCATTTAAGGTTATCAACTTCTCCTGAACTTCCTCGTTCACATATTCCTTGTCAATAGATTTTTGCTCCACCTGAGCCGCAAACTGTAAGGCACACATGGCCAAAACATCTTGCTTATCCCTAACGGAATAATTTTGCTCAAATTGCCCGATCATGGCCTCAATCTTTTTTGCGGCCTTTCTTAAGCCCTCTTCTTGCTTGGGGTTTATGGTCAAAGGGTAAACCCTATTGGCAATAGATAACTTAATTTTTAATTGATCTGGCATCTAATGTCGCTTACACTTACTCTGAAAGCTGACTAATACAATGGTCAATTTCCCTTATAAGTGCGTTTATCTTTAGCTTCGTTTCTCGTTTATTATCGTCACTACCAAGCATTGTATTTGCAATCTTGAGTGTTTCATACTTTTCTGCCCAAGATGCTATCTCATCTTGCTGCTCTAGAAGTTTTTGCTCATGCTCTCGAAGTTGTTGCGAAAGTTTTGCATTAGTTTGCATCAACACTTCTTGCTTATGTAAAACCTTGCTTATTTTGTTTTCTAAAGCGTCAACAATTTCTTCTATCTTACTCATTAAAGCAATTCAATACTATGTAAACAAATTTAGTATTCCTGTAGAGAAATAACAATTGTTTTTCAGTATTTTTTTATTGGATGTAAGAATACGCTCACTGACACGTTATGACAAATAAATGACCTCCAGACCTTGAAAATGCCAATCAAATTAATATTTTAGCTCAAAAGATAATGGTAAAATGAGATATGCCTTTTTACTTTTTTTCCTTAATTTTTCATTGTTTGCACAATCTGAATATCCTCAAGATTATTTCAGGCCGCCTTTAGATATACCTATAGTGCTGTCGGGTACTTTTGGCGAATTACGGTCGAGTCATTTCCATGCTGGTTTGGATATTAAAACCCAACAACGCGAAGGCCTTAAAGTTTATGCCACTGGCCCAGGCTATGTGAGCCGAATTAAAATTTCCCATTTTGGCTATGGTAAAGCCATATACATCACACACCCTAACGGTTACACCTCGGTTTATGGGCATCTTCAGAAATTTTCCAAACGCTTGGAAGCTTACATCAAGGAATGCCAATATGATAAAGAGAGTTTTGAGGTGGAAGTGTTCCCAAATCCTTCAGAATTACCAATAGAATCAGATGAAGTCATCGCGTATTCAGGTAACACAGGTGGTTCTGGCGGACCGCATCTGCATTTTGAAATCAGGGACAACCAAGAACGTCCCATTAATCCCATGCTCTTTGGTATCAGTGCAAAAGACACCAAAGCGCCACTGGTCTTGAATGTCTTTGCTTACACGACTGATGACGAAGCTACTGTAAATGGCAAACAGGGACGCATACCGCTCCGACTTATTCCCAAAGCTAGGGGCAGTTACGATGTGGAAGACATAGAAGCCTTTGGTACTATTGGATTTGGTGTGGTCGCTTACGATCGGCAAGACTATGCCCCAAATAAAAATGGTGTAAGTAAAATTCAGACGTTTTTTAATGGGAACAAGAGCCTAGAGCTAGATTTTAAACGGTTTAGCTTTGAAGAGACCAAGCACATTAAGCGCCTCGTTGATTACGAATATTACAAAACGAAACGGTCACGCATCCAAAAACTATTTATTGAGAAAAACAATCCGTTGAGCCTCTATAAGGACACTTATGACAATGGCTATGTTAGGGTTGAAGATAGCACAGCTTCGGTTTACCGTATGCGTATTTTGGATTTTCAAGGTAATGAGTCGTGGGTCAATATTCCTATTACTGGCAAAAAATCAACCCTAGAAAAAGAACCTTACGAGGCTCAGTTTGAAAAAGCCTTATTAAAAGCCGATGAGACCACGATTTTGGAGTCTGGTAATGTTAGCGTCAACGTCTATAAAAACACCTTGTACGATAATAAATTTGTTGATTTTAGAGTGAATTGCGACACCTTGTTTTTACATGAGGATGTTATTCCGCTGCAAAAAAACTTTTATATCAATTACGATATAAGCCACTACAAACCAGAAGATAAGAATAAATTGTACATCGCCAGATTATATGGCTATTACAAAAAACCATATTACGTAGGCGCCACTCGCAAAGGCGACACCCTAAGTGCAGGGACAAATATCTTTGGAACTTACGCATTGGCCATGGATACCGAAGGCCCTGAAATTACTCCAGTAAACTTTCAGGATAAAAAATGGTTGAGCAAGTACCGTTATTTAAAAGTGAAAATTGAAGACAAATTATCTGGCATAAGTAAGTACAGAGCAACGGTTAATGGCAAGTGGATTCTCATGGAGTACGATTATAAAACCGATATGCTCGTGCACGATTTTAACGATAACGTGGTTACCGACACCAAAAACAATTTGAAAATAATAGTTACGGATAATGTTGGAAATAGTTCTACATTTGAAGCAACGTTTTACAGAAAATAAAACCTTACTATTTGAAACCAAAGTTTTGTATTGCCCTCATTGGGTGTTTCCTATCCTTTCTGTCCTTTTCACAAAGTGCCGTAATTAGAGGCGTTATACTGGACGAATTTAATGAACCTATCGGTCAAGTAAATATTAAGGCCAATACTGGCGAGGGTACCTCCTCCAATGATAACGGTTTCTATGAGATCCGCATTCCTTCCGATCAAAAAGTCATAATTGTTTTTACCCATCTTGGCCATAAACGTGTGGAAGTGCCTTTTAATTTGGAAAACGGGCAGGAAATAGAGTTCAATCCTGTTCTTAAGGTTTCGGTAGAGCAAATAGCAGAGGTTGTCATAAAGACCAATACAAGGCAATCGGTAGATGGTGTAACGTCCATAGCTCCCGAAGTCATTAGAAAAATAAAGGGTGCGCAACCTGGTGTTGAAAATATTTTAAAGACCTTACCAGGTGTAAACATCTCCAATGAGTTAAGTACCCAGTATTCGGTGCGTGGTGGTAATTTTGATGAAAACCTGGTATATGTGAATGAAATTGAAGTGTACCGACCGTTTTTAATCCGCTCTGGAAATCAGGAAGGTCTCAGCTTTGTGAATACAGACATGGTTCAGAATGTAGACTTCTCTGCAGGTGGCTTTCAATCGCGCTTTGGCGATAAGCTTTCCTCGGTACTGGATATTACCTACAGAACACCTATAAATACGCAGTTTCGGACCGATTTGAGTTTTCTTGGCGGAAGCTTTACAGGTGAAACCATTTCCAAGAACGGCAAATTCTCAGGTATTGCCAGCGTGCGCTATAGGGACAATAGTCTTATTTTAAATAACCTTGAAACCGAAGGTAATGTAGAACCGGTATTTGCAGATGCCCAAACATTTCTGACCTATAAATTCACGGATAAATTCCACCTCAATGTCTTAGGAAACATCTCCATCAACCAATACAATTTTGAACCACAGAACCGTCAAACCAATTTTGGTACTTTACAGGAACCTGTGGCTCTTTTGGTTTTTTACGACGGCAGGGAACAAACTGAATACCAAACCTATTTCGGTGCGTTTAAAGCCAATTATTACGTCAATGACGATTTAACCCTTAAGCTAATTGGTTCGGCCTACCATGCTTTGGAGCAGGAGTATTTCGACATTTTTGCACAATACAGACTTGGCGAAGTTAATACCAATATTGGCGATGAAGATCTCGGCGAAGTCGAATTTAGCGAAGGTATTGGCTCCCAACTCACCCATGCACGTAATGATTTAGACGCCTTCTTTGTGAATTTAGAGCATCGTGGCGATTACGATGTCGATGACGCAACAAATGTGGAATGGTCCGTAAAATACACCCATGAAGATATTAGGGACCGTCTTGTGGAGTGGGAAGTTATAGATTCCGCAGGTTTTTCCATAAGACCTCCTAACTTTAGCGAGCCCAACCTGCAGCCCTACGAGCCCTTTGAAGGCCCATTAACTGCTTTTCAAAATATCCGTGCCTTAAACCGCACGCAAATCAATAGAATACAAGCCTTTGCCCAACTAAGTAAAACCACAACCTGGGGCGACAATGAGGTATTTTACAATGTTGGTGCACGCTTGCACAACTGGACGGTTTCTGGAGAAGGCATAACGTCTACAAATCAAACCGTTATAAGTCCGAGAGCCCAATTTAGTATTAAGCCGAATTGGGAAAACGACGTACTCTTCAGAATTGCAGGT
>CAZGDG010000112.1:0-7815 GCA_964524415.1 uncultured Flavobacteriaceae bacterium | reverse complement strand
ATATAATTCTGTAAATCCTTGTCACCTCTACCGGAAAGATTCACCACCACAATGTCATCGGGTTTAAATGTCTTATGTTCAAAAACAGCAAAGGCATGTGAGGTTTCAATAGCTGGAATTATACCTTCTAACTGCGATAATTCTAAACCTGCGGTCATAGCTTCGTCGTCGGTTATGGCTATAAATTCAGCACGACCCGTTTTGTAAAGGTTAGCGTGCATTGGTCCAACGCCTGGATAATCTAATCCTGCTGAGATAGAGTAGGGCTCCGTAATTTGACCATCTTTGGTTTGCATCAATAAGGTTTTGCTCCCATGAATAATTCCCTCTTTTCCAAGAATTGAAGTAGCTGCACTTTCTCCACTATCCACGCCTTTTCCAGCTGCTTCAACAGCGATTATTTTAACCTCTTCATTGTCTAAATAGTGATAATAAGTCCCGGCCGCGTTAGAGCCACCTCCTACGCAGGCTATGAGATAGTGAGGATTTTCAGTTCCTTCTTTTTCCAGTAATTGTTGCTTTATTTCTTCTGAGACCACGGATTGAAATCTTGCCACCATATCTGGAAAAGGATGAGGTCCAACCACGCTTCCTACAATGTAGTGCGTGTCCAAAGGATTATTTATCCAATCTCGCATGGCTTCATTAGTAGCATCTTTTAGGGTGCGGCTTCCAGATAGTGCGGGAACAACCTTTGCGCCCAACATTTTCATTCGAGCTACATTTGGAGCTTGTCTAGCGATATCAATTTCGCCCATATAAACCACACATTCAATTCCCATTAAGGCGCAAACGGTAGCTGTGGCCACACCATGCTGGCCAGCTCCTGTTTCTGCGATAATACGCGTCTTACCGAGACGTTTGGCGAGAAGAATCTGTCCTATGGTATTGTTTACCTTATGCGCTCCTGTATGATTGAGGTCTTCACGCTTAAGATAAATCTTGGTGTTATACTTTTCTGATAAACGTTTGGCAAAATATAATGGTGATGGTCTGCCAACGTAATCCTTTAAAAGTTGGTGAAACTCTTCTTGAAAGGAAGGCTCTGATGTTATTTTAAGATAATTCTGTCTTAGCTCATCTATATTTGGATATAACATTTCGGGAATGTAAGCACCTCCAAATTCTCCGTAATAGCCTTTGTCATTAACGTTGTAACTCATGTTTAAATTTTTCTAATTCTTCAATTTTTTTCAATCCTGGTTTTTGTTCAAATTTACTATTTACATCAACAGCATAACAATATTTTGAAGCTGAACTTTTTTTGAATTCAAATAAGTTTCCCAAACTGTTTAAACCAATACCACCACTTAAAAAATAGGGTTTTGTTGATGGGTAATTCTTTAAAACATTCCAATCAAATCCATAGCCATTGCCACCAGGCAGTGCACCCTTTGTATCAAATAGATAGTAATTGCAAACCGATTCATAAGGTTGTAAAAGCCTAAAATCGAAACTATCCTTAATGGAAAACACCTTGATTACCGTAATATTTTTTAAATTTTGGCAGAATTCAGGTGATTCATTACCGTGGAGTTGCACCACATCTAGATTGTGTTTTTCAATGGTGTCTCTTACGACCTTCAATTCTTCATTAACAAAAACACCTACTTTTTGAATAGAATCTGGAAGCTCAGGAATCTGGCCTGTAAAACATCGGACCGATTTGTCATAAAAAATAAAACCCATAAAGTCGGGTTGCAACGCGGCAACCGCCTCTATGTTGTCTTTGTATTTCATACCGCAGACCTTTAGCTTCATTCTTCTAGGGCTTTTATGAAGGTGTTGGCTTCCCTTCCTGGATTATCCGTTTTCATAAAGTTTTCTCCGATTAAAAAGCCTGAGTACCCAAAAGGTTGCAATTCTTTTATTGCTGCTATCGTGCTTATGCCGCTTTCGGATACTTTAACGAATTCATCAGGAATTTTTTCACTTAATTTTTTAGAGGTTTCTAGGCTCACGTTAAAGGTTTTTAAATCACGATTATTAACTCCTAACATATCAATGCTTGGCATAATGGACTTTTGCAATTCTTCTTCATTATGAACTTCAAGAAGCACATCCAGATGAAGGGATTTCGCTAATTCTGAAAATAGTTTGATTTCAGCTCTATCCAATATCGCTGCGATAAGTAGTATCACGTCAGCACCATAGGATTTTGCTTCCAGTATCTGGTATTCGTCAATGATAAATTCCTTTCGCAGTAAGGGCAGCTCACATGTGGCTCGTGCGAGAAGTAAATCGTCTAAACTTCCGCCAAAATATTTCGCGTCGGTAAGAATGGACATGCCACTAGCACCAGCGTTTTCATAACCTGACGCCACATCTTGTACATTCAAACTTATATTAATTACCGATTTTGAAGGTGACCGTCGTTTATGTTCTGCAATAATGCCTGAGCTACTATCACGTAAACGTTGTGCCAGTGACTTGGTAGTTCTGTTAAAAAGTACAGAGGTTTCCAATTGAGCCATTGGAATAATGGATTTGCGCAATTCTACCTCTTTGCGTTTATCAATTACGATTCTATCTAAGATATTCATTGGCTCAGTACAATTAATTTATCTAAACTTTGTTTGGCTCTACCACTGAAGAGCGATTCCTTAGCCAGTTCAAAACCTTCTTTGTGCGAGAGGTTTTTTACAGTGGCAATGGCCAATCCTGCATTGGCACAAACCACATTATTTTGAGCTTCTGTTCCGTTGCCATTAATGATATTTAAGAATATTTCTGCGGCTTCTTTCACTGTATGTCCTCCAGAAATATCTTCTGGTAAAATGTGGTCCATATCGAGTGTTGAGGCATCAAATAAGGTCTCAGATCTGTTAGAAATAACTTTTGCTTTGCCAGTCAGTGAAATTTCATCATATCCATCCAGTGCGTGTACTATAGCATAATTTTTATCGGTTTCCTGATACAGATAGCCATACAATCGTAATAGCTCTAGGTTAAACACACCTACCATTTGATTTTTTGGGAATGCTGGATTTACCATAGGGCCAAGCATATTAAAAAATGTTTTAACTCCAAGTTCTCTTCGGATTGGAGCCACATTTTTCATAGCAGGATGAAAAAGTGGTGCGTGCAATACACAAATCCCAGCTTCCTCTATACTCCGTTTCAGAAAATCTGTATCATTGGAAAATTTAATTCCTAAGTGCTCCATAACATTAGAGGAGCCGCACGTTGAAGAGACACCATAATTGCCGTGTTTGGTTACCTGTACTCCTGCACCAGCAGTTACAAAAGAGGAGAGGGTAGATATATTGAAGGTGTCTTTTCCGTCGCCGCCAGTACCACATAAATCTATAGTATTGTAATCTTCTAGATGAACCGGAATGCACAATTCCAATAGAGCATCTCTGAATCCGCGTAGCTCTTCAATAGTTATGCTCCGCATCATATATACGGTTAAGAAGGATGCTATTTGGCTTTGGTTGTATTTACCATTGGAAATATTAACTAATACACTTTTGGCCTCTTCGCTAGAAATGCTTTCTTGATTAATTAATCTATTTAGAATGTCTTTCATGCTTATGAATTAATCCAATTTTCTAAAATTTGTTTCCCATTGGGTGTTAAAACCGATTCCGGATGGTACTGTACCCCCTTAACATCGAAGGTCTTATGCCTTAGTGACATAATTTCACCATTGGAGTCATATGACGTGGCTTCAAGGCATTCGGGTAGTTTGCTGCTTACCACCCACGAGTGGTAGCGACCAACCTCAAAAGTCTTGTCAAGGTTTTTAAATAGTGGGTCATCAGTATCGGTTAATGTCACCGTAGTGGCAACACCATGATAGACGGTGTCTAAATTTTCGATTGTACCACCAAATACCTCACCTATAGCTTGCTGTCCCAAGCATACGCCTAAGATACTCTTTGTTGGCGCGTAGGTTTTAATGATGTCTTTCAGCAAGCCCGCTTCATCAGGGATTCCAGGTCCTGGCGATAGCAAAATTTTGTCGTATTGGGCTACTTCTTCTATAGTTAGTTTATCGTTTCGTTTTACAGTGACCTCACATCCTATATCCTCTAGATAATGAACCAAATTATAGGTGAAACTGTCGTAATTATCTATTACTAAAACTTTTGTCATATCAAATGTTTTTTGCTTGCTCAATAGCCTTGGTTAAGGCACCTAGTTTATTGTAAACTTCTTGTAATTCGTGTTCTGGGCTAGATTTCGCAACCAAACCAGCACCTGCTTGCCAGTATAAGGTGTGATTCTTACTTAAAAAGGTCCTTATCATAATGGCATGATTAAAATTGCCATCAAAATCCATAAAACCTATAGCACCACCATAATAGCCACGACTTGTTTTCTCGTATTTTTCAATGAGCTGCATTGCCATGTGTTTAGGTGCGCCACTTAAAGTACCTGCAGGAAACGTGTCTGCGACAACCTGCATGGTCTCAGTACCTTTATGTATCTTACCAGTTACTTTGCTCACCAAATGAATAACATGGGAGAAGAACTGTACTTCGCGATAATTGTCTACAGAAACCTCACGACCATGTCTGCTAAGATCATTTCTTGCCAAATCCACCAGCATGACATGTTCACTGTTTTCCTTGTCATCGTGGATGAGTTGTTCTGCGAGTTCGGCATCTTTTAAGTCGTTACCAGTACGCTTAAAAGTACCTGCAATGGGATGAATCTCTGCTTTACCGTCACTTATAACCAATTGTGCTTCTGGCGAACTACCAAAAATTTTGAAGTTCCCATAATCAAAATAAAACAAGTAAGGAGATGGATTAATACTTCTTAAGGCCCTATAGACATTAAATTCGTCACCACTGAAACCTTGCTTAAACTGTTTGGACAACACCAATTGAAACACATCACCACGTGCACAGTGCTTTTTAGCTAATTCTACATGAGATTTATAGGCCTCGTCACTAAGGTTAGACGAAATGTTACTTTTGGTGTCAAAATTGTACGATGCGTACTGTTTGGTTTGAATAACTTGAAGAACGTCTTCAATGTTATTCTCGGTGTCAAAACAATGGGCAAAGACATAAGCCTCATTTTTAAAGTGGTTTATGGCAATGATGTTTTGATAAACAGCATAATAAATATCCGGAATATCAATAGCATCTGGCTTCTTGGAAATGGAAATATCTTCAAAATACCTTACGGCATCATAGGCCGTGTATCCAAAGATTCCGTTGTGGATAAACTTGAAGTCTGGATTAGATTCAACCTTAAAACGCTTGGTGAATTTGTGTATTTCGTCAATGACACTAGTGGATGAGGTATGGTTAAGTTTTGTGCTGCCATCAGGATAGGTCTGTAAAATGGTTTCATTTTCTACCTTTATTGAGGCGATAGGGTTACAACAGATATAAGAAAAACTATTGTCATTGGCATGATAGTCACTACTCTCTAACAAAATACTGTTCGGGAATTTATCACGGAGTTTGAGATATATGCTTACTGGCGTAATGGTGTCTGCCAAGATTTTTTTGTAATGGGTGTAAAGGCTAAATGTCTTCATCTATGTTCAATTAAAAAAGGCTTGTCGTGAATGACAAGCCTTTTTCTATGTTATAATACAAGGTTTGGTTCACGAATTTTCCGTTGTGAAGTACCACCACCAAGTATGTTGATTGTTTAATTTCATTTTGCAGTTCAAATATAAAAAGCAAAATAATGATATCAAACAATTTTAAAAAAAGATTCCTGCGCAATGCAGGAATCTAGATTTAAACGATGCTATTAATCCGTTCTAAGGGAACTAAAACTTAAGGGTTACGTTTAAATCAAATTCATCATAGATGGCTTTGTCCTTTAAATTGTCAAAGAAACTTGCTGACCCATATTTAATGTCAAATTTCGTTCTGTCAATTTTTACGAATGCAGTAGCAGAATTCTCCATAACATACATGGTAAATTCAACCGGTTGCGTGATTTTTTTGATGGTTAAATCTGCTTTAACATTGTATTTTCCATTAGAACCTTTAGCGTCCTTAATCTCCAATGAAGCTGTTGGGTGCGCCTCAACACCGAAAAAGTCTGCTGATTTTAAGTGGCCATCAAGTTTTCCTTTGTACTCACCTTCTAAATCGGTGGTATTTATGGTAGTCATATCCATAATAAATGATCCTCCAATTAGGGTTTCTCCATCAAATTGAAGTGCACCGCTTTTTAGGTTAATAGTTCCTTCGTGCTCACCTGTAACTTTGTAACCTTTCCAAGTTACTTTGCTTTCTTTAACGTTTACAGTTTTGTCATTAAGTCCTGTAAATGATAAAAACGTAAGGGCCAATGCAAATAGGGTAGTTGTTTTTAAGTGTTTGGTTTTCATAATTTTAATTTCTGAGTTTTATTAATAGTTTATTGAGTTGTTCAAGTTCTTTGGCAGTGAGATTTTGTGCTAAATCGTTCTCTTTGGAAGCAATTAAAGGACTTATGGCTTCCAATGTTTTGCTTCCTTTTGCTGTGATTACAATTTCCACTTTACGTCTATTGGTTGGGCATATATTTCTTTGAACAAATCCTTTTTTAATTAGCTTGTCTACCAACCGTGTCGTGTTGCTCATTTTGGTAACCATGCGTTGCTGAATATCCTGCAAATTAATTGGAGTTCCTTTTTGACCTTTTAATATGCGTAAGACGTTAAATTGTTCTAACGATAAATCGTAAGGTTTTAGGCATAAGAGCAATTCGTCTTTCATCCAATTGTTGGTGAAAAAAACATTAATGACCGAAGCCCTTGATAAAGGGATGTCAGCCTCTGTTTTTAATAGTTGTTTTAACTCTTTCATATACAACAATTGTATATACAAATGTATTTGTTTAATTTAGTCTTGAAATTAATGTTTTGTTAAAATTTGAGTAGGCAAGAAGTCGATTGATAATTTTAAGATATGAAATATGTCGTATCACTGTTAGTGCTTTTGTTTTTGAGTTGCAAGGAGCAATCGTCAAAACCAGAGGCTAATGCGTTGACCAAATCCAATATAGAGCGTTTAGATGATTTAACCATTGTAGATTATGACGGTCTAAAACCATATTTACATATAGATGATGAAAAATTACATGTCGTAAATTTTTGGGCCACGTGGTGCGCTCCATGTGTTAAGGAACTCCCATATTTTGAAGCCTTGTCACAAACCTATGGAAGTGACTCTATTGATGTCCTATTGGTCAGTTTGGATTTTCCGAATAAATACGAAACCAATCTGTTGCCGTTTATAGAAAAAAATAAGCTAAAGTCTGCCGTTATTGCGTTAGATGACACCGATCAAAATCGTTGGATACCAGCTATAAACGAAAATTGGTCTGGTGCCATACCAGCGACCTTAATCTATAAAGGGAAAAAACGAAAATTCTACGAGCAATCTTTCACCGAAGCTGAATTAAATAAAGAAATTGAGCAATTTTTAAACAAATGAATATGAAAACACTAAAATTACTATCGCTATTAAGTTTTGCATTTTTACTTATGGCATTTTCGAGCCAACCTATTTCCGAAGGGTATAAAGTTGGAGACATTGCCACAGATTTTAGCCTAGAGAATATTGACGGTAAAATGGTTTCTCTTTCAGATTACAAAGAGGCCAAGGGATTTATTGTCATTTTTACATGTAACACCTGTCCATATGCGGTGGCTTATGAAGACAGAATTATAGCCTTGGATAAAAAGTATGCTTCTAAAGGCTACCCAGTTATTGCCATTATGCCAAATGATCCAGATGTGCAGCCAGGAGATAGTATGGAAGCCATGAAAACTAGGGCCAAGGCCAAAGGGTTTACATTTCCTTACCTAATGGATGAAGGCCAAAACATCTATCCGCAATACGGAGC
>CAZGDG010000111.1:0-7888 GCA_964524415.1 uncultured Flavobacteriaceae bacterium | reverse complement strand
CCTCCAGTAATAAGTAGCTTCATAGTATTACAACTGTTTTATTAGGAGCGTAATTGCCTTGCAAATCTAAAACATTTCATCTGATTTCTGTTGAAGGGCCCTACTATATTGGTTGTAAAGAGATTAAAAAAACAACTTGTAGGAATTTTAATATTTTCATTATATTTGTGACAGTTTAGGACAACAAACGACTTTAGAACTTAATCCCTCTGACTAGTGAATTCTAAAGCCATAAGACGCCAGTCTTATTTTTCGATTTACTTAAGTCACTTTACAAGATACCGTAAAGGCACCCCATTAACCCCTTATTTTAACGACAAAACTTACAGATGTGGCCATGGCCTAGCAGCAATGGCTATATTTCTTTCTTGCTATAAACCTTACAAAATGATTCAACAATTTAAAAAAGAGGCACTTATGATACCAGATATTTAAACCATCCTGAACGACGCAATTTAAACACCTATTAGCCAGTTTAGTTTTGGTTTGCGTCTTCCTAAATCACGTTAGACAAATAGCTTTGAAGCCCTAGCAGCAAGTGCCTCGGCCCTGCGAATTCGGTGAAACAGAATTCCCTTCATTGGTATTACACAAAAGCGTCATTGCGATGTGTATTCCTATACCCTTGTGATTAAGGTATTTGAACCTCAGCACAAAGGGGTGATGTACAACTCTATGTTACGCTTGATTTTGCCATGATGCCATGGCATGGTTTAAACATTAATTCTTATTACACATGAAATTAATAATATCCATCCCTTTATATATCCTTACGGCATTTAGCTATGGCCAGACCATACTTTATCAAGAAAATTTTACGGGCCAGGAAGGCCAAGGCGCTTCAGGCCCTGGCGGCTCCAATCCCAATATAGATTTGAGTTTAGTCAATTGGTCCATCGATGTCTCCAATGCCTCATTTGCGAATACCAACGATTATTTTAGTGTGATTAACGTCGGTGGAAACGCCATTTTTGAAGGCCGCGATTTGGATACCGAAGCGATTTGGTTCTCCCCTCTTATTGATATCAGCAATTTCTTTGATGTGTCCTTTAGCCTAGAGGTTTCAGAATCGAACGGTACTAGCGGTAATAATCTTGAAAATGATGATACTATAACCATAGAATACCGTATTGATGGCGGTGTTTGGACCCAGGCCAGCTCCAATGGTAGTTTTTCCAATGACTTTGACCCAACAATTTCAAGTCAAGACCTACTTAATGGTAGCACCCTTGAACTGCGCGTTATTATGCAGAACAATGGTGGCGGCGAACGCATGCGCATAGACAATATCCTTGTTAGCGGTTTTGAAAACTGTACGGCCTTTACCCTACCTTTTTCTGAAGATTTTGAAGGAGGGGTTTTCCCACCACCCTGTTGGAGCAGCTATCGCGGTGCCAATGGCCTAGGTGCAGCAAACGACTGGACCACCTCCACACTTGTCGCCAACTCCGGAACGACCTCGGCCTTCGTGGAATTTGAAGTGGTGTCTGGTGGTAATGCTCAGGATTGGTTGGTAACACCAGCCATAGATTTGGGAACCGCGCAGGCCCAGTTGCGCTTTTTTGCACGAGAGCAGTTCACCATAGATTACAATACCGAATATACCATACGTATTTCCCAAACCTCACCCACGGATATCAGTAGCTTTACCACCATTCAAACTTATAACGAAGCCCAACTGGGCAGTACCTTTAATGAAAAGACCGTAGATCTCTCGGCCTATTCTGGTGTTGTATATATCGCTTTTGTGATGGAACAAAATGATGGCGACAATTGGTTTCTTGATGATATTTCCATCGTGGATATTTCTGGCTGTAGCACACCGTTAGACGTCAGCAATGCCACGGCGACTTATGTGGATGGTAATATCGATTTAAACTGGACGCTAAGCAGTTGTTATGATGAGGTCCTGGTGGTGGCAAGAGAAGGCAGTCCGGTTACAGCGGTACCTTCAGGAGATGGGTCCAACTACTTTGCCAGTGCCAATTTTGGTTCTGGTACCGAAATTAGTGCCGATGAATTCATCGTCTTCAAAGGCTCCCAAACAAATGTAGAAATCACCAATGTTACCTTTGGAAGCACCTACCATTTTGAAATTTTTACACGAAAAGGGAGCAATTGGAGCACAGGCATTCCGCTGAGTATAACATTGGATTATTGTGAAGTCGATGGCGACACTACGTTTGAAACCTCCATCACACTCGTGAATTTTGGAAGCATCAACAATGCTACAGGACAAGGTGGCGGTTATGACGATTTTACAGCCATAGGAACGACGGTTGCCCGTGGTAGTACTCAAAACCTAACCGTTAATCTGAATACCGATGGTAATTTCACAGTGTACAGTTACGCTTGGATCGATTGGAACCAAGATGGCGACTTTGACGACCCTAATGAAACTTACGATCTGGGTGCAACCTTTAACAATCCGGATGGCCCGACAACAAATAGCCCATTGCCTATAACTATACCCGAAAATGCGGCATTAGGCGACACACGTTTGCGTGTGCTCTGTCAGTATTACTTTTTTACAATCCCAACAAATGGCCCTTGTGATGGCTCCTCAGATGGTGAAATCGAAGACTACACCATTACGGTTGTACCTGGCACGTCTTATGTTTATGACAACGGTTGGTCGCCTGCTAATCCTAATGGTATTTCCACCTTTGCGGATGATATTACCATTGTCAATGGCGATACTACAATAGATACCAATACCAACTGTAACACCTTGATTGTACAGCCTGGAGCAGGATTGACCGTCACATCAGGCACGGCCTTAGAGCTACTCAATACCCTGACTTTAGAATCCAATGCCACACAGTATGCTAGTCTTATTTTGGATGGAAATATAACTGGTCCCGTAAGGTATGAGCGACACGTTAATACTGCAGCAGGAACTGGTGCAGTGACAGGAAACAATGACTTGGTGAGTCCGCCACTATCCGGACAATCTTTTGGCGCGTTTAGAACGGAAAACAGCAACCTAGCATCGGGAACCATTGGTGGCATCCCGGCCTTTCTATTCGGCCCTTTTGATACCACAAGCGGTAGTTACCTGACCTTTGGTCTAAACGATGATTCCGAAATCCTAGAGGCAGGTAAAGGCTTCAGGACTGGTTCTACCGATAACAGCACCTTTACCTTTACCGGAAATGTAAACACTGGTGCGGTGGCCGTTCCTGTGGCAGTAGGTAGCAGTAGTGACTGGAACCTCGTTGGTAATCCCTATCCGAGTTATTTAAATGTTCAAGATTTCTTGGCCAATGGTAATAATGCCAACCTTATTGATGAAAATGCCTTTGGAATCTATGGTTATGATGGCGCGGCCACCGACGGATGGACCATTCTCAACCTAGCCACCATTACAGCAGATACGGTGATTGCACCAGGTCAAGGCTTTTTTGTACGAGCCGAAGCTAATGGAAATCTCCTATTCAATCCAGCGATGCGACGAACAGGAAATACCGATGACTTCATTGTTGGGCGCAACGCTCAGCCTACTTACATGACCCTTGGTTTATCTAGTGGTACTAACAGTTACGCTACGGACTTCTATTTCAATGAGGCCTCTAGCTTGGGCTTGGATGTGGGTTATGATGCCCAACTATGGGGCGGCACGGCACCCGACTTTGCCCTATTTTCTGAATTGGTAGAGGACAGTAGTGGTATCCCAATGGCTATCCAATCCTTAAACACCTCAGACCTGACCGAGGTGACCATCCCACTTGGTGTCAATGCCCATATGGGCGAGGCGCTGACCTTCAGCATTACCGATACCACATTACCGAATACGGTAGAGGTGTATTTGGATGATATGGCTGAAGGCACATCGACGCTTTTGAGCTCAGACAATTATACCATTACACCAGCCGAAGACATATCAGGAACAGGACGCTTCTTCTTACGCTTTGTAGATAATGCCTTAACTGTAGGCAATAAAGTACTTAATGCTTTGAGTATCTATGTTGATAACAACACGCGCGATATCGTGGTTCAAGGCCAATTGAATGCTGAGACTTTAGCCCGTGTTTACGACATCCAAGGACGACTTGTAGCACAGCAAGGTTTGGATACTGCTACAGTGCAACACCGTATCGATGGGTCACGTCTAGCGAATGGCGTTTATATTGTGAACTTGGATGATGGTACAACACAGCGTACGCAAAAAGTGATATTGAGATAAGCCACTAACCAACTCGGAAAGTAAAAAAGTGCTCAGCCATGGGCGCTTTTTTTGTCTTACTAATTACTTGCAAGCCATCGCGCGTGTGTCATTGGCTACGCCTAATCTTCGATTTCTGAGGGAACGCAGTGACCGAAGAATCTAAAGCAAAAAAAGAGATTCTTCGCTGACGCTCTGCGTGACAACTGGGATTCTTCCACTTCGCTGCGCTCCGTGTCTGAATGACAATGAAAGAATAGAGAGACGAGAAAAGATAACAGAGACGAATAGTCGATGGCCTTGGGTATTGAGTATTGGGTCGTTGGTCGATGGTCGGTGGTCAAATTGCGCATCACGAATCACATGTTATATGTAGCTTATGTAATATTCGGCCTACCAAGCGACTTCGGAAAACATAGTTTAAAACTGAAGGAAAAAACGGCCTCAGTTTTCGGTCGTAGCAAAACCCAAAAACGGCGTCGCGGTGGGCAGCGGAGCATGGCCTAACGAAGTGTTTGCCATGCGCATGATAACGACGTTTTGCCAGGTTTTCAAGATTGAAAACTGTAGCCTAGATTTTTTTGTTTCTTTTTTCATCAATGGAAAAAAGAAAGCATTGAGATTCTTCCACTTCGCTTCCTCCTACGCTGAAGCTTCGGTGGACGAGTCGCTCAGAAACCGAAGGTTCGAAAAAGTCAATGACAAAAGAGAACAGAGAGAAGAGAACAGAGACAAATAGTCGATGGTCTTTGGTCTTTGGTCTTTGGTCGGCAGTCAAATATGAGTCACCATTCACGATTCACGAAATCAACACATCACCGAATCACAGTTCACGGATTACAAATCACAATTCACGGTTCACGGTTCACCATTCACGAATTATTATATAACCTTATAACCGTATCACAACACAACAAAAAAACCCAACACCTAATACCTTGGCAACCTGTACTTTAATTTATAGGCCGCAACCAAATACTCAATAAATTTATTCTTGTAGCGTGAAAATTCCCCGAGATATTGCACTTCTTCGCCTCTGGAGGCTTTTTTAAACGTGTAGACACTATCGGCCGAGTGTGTACTTGGACCGATGCGGCCATAATCAAAAGTTGTATAGCCTTCGGTCTTCAAGGTCTGTAATATTTCTTGCACCATGACATAGGTAGCACCACAGTCACGAGTGCTTGTAGCATTGGCCGCAAACATATCGGTAGCTTTTTTACCATGACAATGAATAATCCGGGCACACAAGGGTTCATCGTGAGTATCATTCACAAAAAACACGCGAATATCCGGAGCCTCTACTAGAGCTTTAACCTCATGTGATCGTAACCCGATACCGACGGCCTTGAGTTTTGCCATTTCCTTGTACATGGTAACTATGGCTTCAATATCAGCCTTGGCACAAACAGTCTTTTCCTCAAAATGAAGATCATACTGTTGAGACTTCTTTATATTTCGTCTCCAATTCGTATCGAAATTAAAGTCTTGGGTCAAATCAATATCAATGGTTAGTGGACAATTATATTTACCCAAGGTCCTTAAGAACCCTGCACGTCTTAGTCCAATTTCAAATGTTGTATCGTATTGGGTATTGCTATCCAATTCAACTCCAGCAAAATCTTCATGTGCTCCCAATTCCGAAAAAAACTGCTTGATGGTAGAAGACTTTAGTCCAGGTGCATGAGCCATACCCTGAACAATAAAAAGATTTTTGCGTAATACTGGAAGTTTAACAAGAAAACCCCATACTGCTATACTCGGATTCACTTTATGATTTGCGAAATAGCGCACCTTGCGTCCCTGGCTCAGCTTGTAATCATGCCAGCCTTTGGATTGCGTTGATGTCACAGTAGCAAGTTCTTCTTGTAGTTTAAAGAAGTCTTGAGGAGATGAAATTTCATTTAAGGTGTACATCATTCTCTCAAAGGTTGCTTTTTTAAGGTATCGAATACCGTATATCTTCCATTGGAAACCATATGGTGTATCCCTTCAATCCCAGGCATTAGTGAGGGCTCAAATTCCTTGATAAGCTCTGTATCAAATTCGGTTTCACTCAGGGTTTTTAGTTGTTTTATTTGAAGGGATTTTCCGTAGAGATTAAGCCCGTAGGTCTGAAATACCATGAGCCCTTCTTTATTATCGTAAAGAAATCCGCCATTTCGAGCACCATTACCAAAGAAAATCGGGTTGTTGGAATGAGGTTTCCAATTTTGGGAAATCGGTGAGTCAGACACATAACAGTCTAAAATGGAGTTATGTTCTGAATCTTGCTCCCTGGGATTAGTAAACAACCAGTACTTTCCATCCCTTTCTATAATGGTGGTATCTGCGACAACAACATCGGAAATGAGGTCATATTGATATTCCCATTGCAACGGAAATGCCGTGCACTTATACAATCGTATGGATTTACCTCCAGAACTTTCAGGAACCATGTAAAGGGCATTGTCGTATTCAAAAATAAAGGGATAAGACAGATGAAAAGGTTCTCTAATGACTTCTCCTAAATAGTTATAGTGGCCGTTCTCATGAAGCTCTAGGGCAGACAATACCGCCTTTTTTTCCCTAATAACAAACTCTTCAACAAAAAGGATATCCCGATTATCATGACGATATACGAAGGGATCGGCAAAAAAACCACCTTTTGGGTTTTCAATTTTTGTAACCGCATTGAAATCCAAGCTATCTAAAGCGCCCTTATGTAAATAGACCGTCCAATAATCGTCCGTTTTAGTTAACTGGTTCTTTATTTTTTTTATAATCGTGCGCAGTAATTGCCAATTGTAGGCAAGGTAGTGATACCACTTCGGTAAACGATTGTCAGCCACAAATACTGAGGCTTCCATTTCCCGTAGCGCTTTTCCAGACGCCATATTAATCAGTAGCTTTTCTAAATGGTGGTAACACTCTTTCTGCAGCATGTAAAGATTGTATTGCCAGCATAAATCCTTAGTGCCTCTATGCCCGAGGAAGGCAATTGTATCTTCTTGCTTTACGGCCGATTTAAATCCAATACAAAAACCTGTAGAAGGCTCCTTTCTATACACGGGCCAAAATCCGGAAGTAGTAGTGTATTGTCCTTTTGCTTTGTCGCAGCTGGTATATAGCAATCCTAATGATGTTATCTCGGAGAGATTTGAAATAGGCATGGGCCCATCTAAAGAAATAAGCACCTCAAATTTTGATTGTTGAAGTGCCTTGAGGTCTTTATCTGCAAAGCTTAAAACAACACCTCCCTCGCTTCTTTCTGCTTGAGCTTTAATGGATTGAAGTCCATTGCTGTCTTGCAAAGGAGCGTCCTCGTACCATGCTCTTTGTCCCATAAACCGTTTTAGTACCTGTAACTCTACAAACGCCTGAAATTTTAGCATTGAGTGGCTTAGTATGTTGGTTCGTGCTGGCTTATTGTTCAAATGGGACCTACCGTCACTGGACGACTCTTTTAAGGCCATTTGAATGACATAAAGGTCTATGGCGGTTTGTTCCAAAAGTGAGGTCACAAACGAACGCTGTATAAAGGTCAGCTCTGATTTAGCACTGAGAAGTCCAACTTTCATGACAAATGAGGTCGAAAAAGATTAATAGCAGCAGAAAAGTAGATTAAATCTAAGGGACTGAAAAATAATTTCGAATAAAGGTTTTAAAATAGGTTTAAAATGACCTATATCCAAATTTTGAGGCGATAGCAGCGCATAAAAATGTATATCCCATGAATAAAAA
>CAZGDG010000110.1:0-7994 GCA_964524415.1 uncultured Flavobacteriaceae bacterium | reverse complement strand
TGATCTTTCAATATCTACACCAGACACATATACAGTAACCTACACAACTGATGGAACATGTCCAAATAGTTCGAACGTAAGTGTTACTATTAACGCATTAGACAACGCATCTTTCAGCTACAGTGCTGCGGCTTATTGTATCAATGATTCAGACCCAACACCCACCGTTACAGGTTTAACAGGCGGAACGTTCTCAAGTGGTGCTGGTTTGGCCATCAATGCTTCAACAGGAATAATCGACGTTTCGGCATCAACACCTGGAACATATACGGTGACTTACACCACAGCAGGTTCTTGTCCAAATAGTTCTAATGTGAGCGTAACGATAAACGCGTTAGACAACGCATCTTTCAACTACAGTGCTGCAGCTTATTGTATCAATGATTCAGACCCAATACCCACCGTTACAGGTTTAACAGGCGGAACGTTCTCAAGTGGTGCTGGTTTGGCTATCAATGCTTCAACAGGAATAATCGACGTTTCGGCATCAACACCTGGAACATATACGGTGACTTACACCACAGCAGGTTCTTGTCCAAATAGTTCTAATGTGAGCGTAACGATAAACGCGTTAGACAACGCATCTTTCAACTACAGTGCTGCGGCTTATTGTATTAATGATTCAGATCCAACACCCACCGTTACAGGTCTTCCTGGAGGTAATTTCACAAGCTCTCCGGCTGGGTTGTCTATCAATGCTGGAACTGGGATAATTGATGTTTCAATATCTATACCAGACACATATACAGTAACCTACACAACTGATGGAGCATGTCCAAATAGTTCTAATGTGAGCGTAACGATAAACGCGTCAGACAACGCATCTTTCAGCTACGGTGCTGCGGATTATTGTATTAATGATTCAGATCCAACACCCACCGTTACAGGTTTAACAGGCGGAACGTTCTCAAGTGGTGCTGGTTTGGCCATCAATGCTTCAACAGGAATAATCGACGTTTCGGCATCAACACCTGGAACATATACAGTGACTTACACCACAGCAGGTTCTTGTC
This sequence comes from uncultured Flavobacteriaceae bacterium, assembly GCA_964524415.1. Classification (GTDB taxonomy): domain Bacteria; phylum Bacteroidota; class Bacteroidia; order Flavobacteriales; family Flavobacteriaceae; genus Winogradskyella. The sequence goes on along the minus strand of CAZGDG010000110.1, from coordinate 6,981 downwards.
CAAATAATTCTCATGTGAGCGTAACGATAAACGCGTTAGATAACGCATCTTTTTCTTACGGACAATCAACCTATTATCAAGAAGGAACAGATCCAACCCCAACAATTACAGGCTTTGGAAGCGGAATATTTTCTTCAACTCCGGCAGGTTTGAGTATTAATACTTCAACAGGAAGCATAGATGTGAGTGCATCAACATCTGATACCTATACTGTGACCTTTACCACAACAGGAACTTGTCCTAATTCATCGAGTGTATCAGTAGTCGTAGATGATTTTTCAGGAGTAACTTTTACCTATAATACAGCCAACGGATATACACCTCAAGACCCAAATGGGTTTAATTTGGTTAATAATGATTTAGTAGTTCAAGATGGTACCGCAGTAATCAGTTCAGCTACCACTTTTAATACTGTTACTGTTCAACCCAATGCTATTTTAGATTTGGATGCAAATATTACTTTAAGTAATGAAATGCTCTTTGAAAGTGATGCTACAGGAAGTGCTTTATTGAACTATGCCACAGGAAATAGCATTACAGGAGACGTAACGGTAGAGCGGTATATTCCGGCCAAAAGAGCATTTAGAATATTAGCCTCACCGGTAACTACTACAGGAACCATATTTGACAATTGGCAACAGAGTGGTCTTAATCCTGGAGATAGCGGTTACGTTTCGAATCTAGGTACACACATCACAGGGTCTACTTCTAGTGCAAATGGTCATGATGCTACAAACTCAGGAAATTCATCTATGTTTACATTTAATAACGCATGGACAAGCACACAAGGTGGGGCAACTAATAGTGCCTGGAATCCGATCACTAGTACTAATCAGGCAGGTGATATTCTAAATGCTGAAACGCCTTATCTATTGTTGGTTCGTGGAGACCGAAGTATAGATTTAACAGATAACAATGCAACACCAACAGTTACTACACTAAGCGCAACAGGTGAAATTTTTACAGGCACTAGCTCACCTACGCTTAGCAATGAACTTGAATACTATAGTCTTGTTGCAAATCCATATCAGGCCGTTCTGGATTTTAGTGCAACGGATAGAACAGATTTAACTAATTTTATTTATATCTGGGACCCTAATATTGGCAGCAATGGTGGTTATGTAAGTGTAGAATTACCAGGAGGAGCAGGAACTGTACTTCCTCCAAATTCAGGAACGACCAATGCCAATCAGTTTATACCACCTGGATTGTCATTGTTTGTGCAAAATGTATCTACTGGTCCAATTTCGCCAAGCTTAACCATAGAACCGAGCGACATTAATACAAGCGGTGGTCAGGTTGCTGTTTTTAATGAAACGTCAATGTTCTATATCAATTCAAGATTATATTTAACTTCTTCCCTACAGAACGGTAGTACAGAACAAGATGCTTTAGCTTTACATTTTAATGATAGTTTTACGACTATGGCAGATGATGAGGATGCTTCAAAATTGGTAAATCCTGATGAAAATTTTGCAGTTATAAACAATGGATTACGATATATAGACAAACAGACGATTCCAAATATTGGCCACTCCATCGATTTGTCTGTTACAAATTATACGGCTATCCAATACAGTATGACTTTTGATATAAAAAATAAACCGAATGGTTTGGGTGCCTTTATAAACGATACCTATCTGGGTACACAAACAGAACTAACAGATGGTTTTGTATACGACTTTACGGTAGATGCCAGCATCCCGGAAAGCATTGCCGAAGACCGTTTTAGTCTGGTGTTTGATAACACGACTCTTGGCATAGCTGAAAATACCTTTGGCTATAACTTTAGCCTGTATCCTAACCCTGCACAAAACGGAAGATTTTATATCACTACGCCGGGTTTATCTGGTAAAGCAGAAGTGACGCTAACCAATGTTTTAGGTCAGCAAGTCTATGCACAGCAGTTGGATATCCTAAATCAAGAAGTGCAAGTACATGCAGACAAGCTCTCGAGCGGTGTGTATATGCTGAACTTATCACAAGGTGATCAATCCTTTAGTTCTAAAGTAATTATAGAATAACGACGTAACCTAAGCTAAAAAACATGACAACGATGAAATCGAGATTAATATTAGCCATAGCATTTGTAGCCTTATTTATTACTGAAAGTCTAGCACAACCAAGCCTTCCCGGTAATGATGGCGGTGGTAATGTCACTGATAGCCCCATACATTTCTTAATCCCTTTAGCCATGGCTCTTGGGGCTTACATTGGTATTAAAAAATTAAGGAAAGACGCCTAAACAGAGTTTTATCTCTGGCTTATATATTTACTTGCAGGAGCTACATTGCTATACAAATAGCGATGTAGCTTTTTTTATGTTGTGAAAGCATAACACAAAATAGCTGATGTTAATTCTGCAAAGAACTAGCGTCATTTTATTATAACTTGAGAACTAAATAAAATCCCCCGTTTTTCTGGATCATGTAAATAATCCGGTTTGACAAAAAGCAAGCAAAATTCAAGTACTAATTTTGTTTTTAATCTTGATCAAAAAAGTACAACTGAAACCATTTTTATGACTTGGCTATAGCAAGAGTCTTTATAATGTAATAGCTTTGTTTATATGTTAAGCAATTACAGAATACTATATCAACTGTTTAAAATGCGCTATTGGGTATGGTTTTGTTTGTTTTTATCAATACCAATTGCACTTGCTCAAACACCTGATGTCTTTAACATTAAACAGCGCATAACAGACTCTGAGCCCAAGACTGAAGCCTGGTTTAACGCCATAATGGATTTAGCAGAACAATACAGGCCTTTTCCAATAAGTCAAGACGTTGAAGATAATGGAATGCCAAAAGAGTATTACTCTCTGGCTAACGATGCCTTAGAGTGGGCTATATCTCAAAATGATGATTTAAAAGTTGCCAAGGCCAGCCGGTTTTTGATCGATTACCATTGTTATGCTAAAAATATTATTGAGTTAATTGGAATAGCAGCAGAAATGGTTAATCGGGAAAACTTTGCAAATCTCCAAGACAAACATTTTATCTACTTAAAATTAAGCGAGGCTTATGAAAGGTCTGGGTTTATAAAGGAATACATAGAGATCATCCCAGAACTTTATGAAACAAGCAGGCAACTAGAGCTTTTATCGTCGCATGTTCATGAGGAGTACAATCAAATTGCGCTAGCCTACTATTACCTAAAAGACTATGAAAAAGCCAGGCAGTATTTCAAGAAGAGTTTAACTAATTTAAAACTAGAAAACAGGCCATTTGCTTCGGCAAGTGTGTCTAACAATATCGGTTTATCTTTTTCGAAGGAAGAAAAAATAGACAGTGCGACATATTACTTTCAAAATGCCTTAGAGATTTTAAAAAATGCCAGTGCCGAAAAAGAAGGCTTTGGTGAAAACAGTTACAATACGCATTTTAAAAATGTAGTGAAGGCCAACATCGCTTACCTGAATATTGACAGCGAGAAGTATAGTGAGGCTATTGAAGCCATCAATGCAGAACTTAAAACTGCCAAAGTTGAAAATGAAATTTTAACCGAAATTCAATCCTATCAAAAATTAGCATACATCTATTACAAATCTAAAACCTATGACAGAGCATTATTTTATTTAAACCAGGCAGAGCAAAGAATGAATCCTAAATCGGATAATGCTCTGCGATTACAGAATTGGGATCTAAAAGCTAAAATCCTGTTAGTAAAGGGAAACCAAAAACAAAGTGACAGCATCTTTAAGAGAAAAAATAAATTACAGGACTCTATAGCATCTGCTGAAGCTAGACGAACAGCAAGAATAGCAAGCGTGATTTACGAAGTAAAAAAGAAAAACCTTGAAATTAAAAACCAGCAAATTAATATCGAATTGCTTGATGCTAAAAATAGAGCGAAAGAAAACCTTTTGCTTTTTGGGAGTCTCGGGCTTATAAGCATTTTTTACATTATCGCGCTTATTTGGTCGAGAAAAACCGCGCGAAAACGAGAGAAACTGCAACAAAACTTTTCCCACGCTTTAATAAATGCACAAGAAACTGAACGCAACAGACTTGCTTTAGATTTACATGATTCTGTTGGCCAGCAATTAATGATGCTTACCCGAAGGTCTAAGCGCTATGATATCAAAGATTTAACGGATCTTGCGACAGATACATTAAGCAATCTTAGGGCAATTTCAAGAAACCTGCATCCCAATACCATTAAGCAATTAGGATTTACAGCTGCTGTTGAGCAATTAGTAAATAAGATAGATGATGAAACAGCTATTTTTGTAACATTAGATTTACAAAATATAGATGATTTTATTTCAACCCAACAAGCCTTACACCTTTATCGTATTATTCAAGAAGTATTGTCTAACATTGTAAAGCATTCTGAAGCAAAAAGTGCAGAAGTAAACTTAGCAAAAGTTTCAAATAAAATAGTTCTAAGCCTAAAAGACTCCGGAAAAGGCTTTGATTATCATCAAAAATCTGCTAGTTCTAGTAGTTTAGGGATGCAGTCTATAATTGAGAGAAGTAAGATATTAAATGCCAATTTAAAAATAGTTTCAAAACTAAATAAGGGCACTTTAATTATAGTAAAACTACCGATAGAAAAAAATCAGGATGAAGATAACCTCTAACATTACAATAGTTATTGCGGACGACCATCCTATTATGCTTAAAGGCCTCAAGGATGAGTTGATGAGCGAAGGCTATAAAGTAATAGGTCTCGCCAATAATGGGGCAAAAGCCTTAGATGAAATTGTATCAAAACGACCAAATATTGCTATTCTAGACATAGAAATGCCTCTTTTATCCGGTTTTGAAGTGATTGAAAAATGCCAGCCCGAGACATCGCAAACCAAATTTATTTTTATGTCTTACCATAAGGAAAAGGCCTATATCGTTCAGGCCAAAAAACATGGAGCAAAGGGCTACCTTTTAAAAGAAGACGGGCTGGATGAGATCATAAATTGCATCAATAACGTATTACAAGATAAGTTTTACTACAGTAAATCCTTAAACGTAAATATAGACACCCTGGTCAATCAGGAAATAAAGAAGCTTAAACTGCTTACACCTTCAGAGCGCTCCATACTAAAATTGATTTCCCAAAATTTAAGCTCAAACGACATCTCCGAAAATCTAGGCATTTCTAAACGAACTGTGGACAAACACCGCAGCAACATCATTAAAAAGCTGGGCTTAGAGAACGAAGTTAATGCCTTACAAAGTTGGATTGCCCGACATACCGAATGGGTTAAAACCCTCTAATTCTATACGTACCCTACTTAGTATTTGACAGGAGTACGTATTTTATAGTTTTGGGCATTGCCTTAATTTGCAGTATTAACCAAAATTATAAACGCACTTAGCGTATTATGAAAGATTTCATCCTTTATCCATCGTAATGCGCTAACAACATCTAATATTAAACAATTATGAAACCTCTACATGTTCTTACAATCTTTTTTTGTTTTACTTTAGGGATTAATGCCCAAATCCAATTCCAAGAAGTCAACGGAACCCCTTTTGATGGAGTAGGTTATAGCTCCATCGCTTTTGCGGACATCGACGGCGATAACGACCAAGATGTATTAATTACCGGAAATAATGCTTTATTCGGCTCAGCACAAATTAGCAAACTCTACATCAATGATGGTAGTGGCGTTTATACAGAAGTGCAGGGAACACCTTTTGTTGGGGTGAGTGAAAGTTCAATTGCCTTTGCCGATATCGATGGCGATAATGACCAAGATGTCTTAATTACAGGATTGACATCATCTGACCAACGTATCGCTAAGCTTTACACTAATGATGGTTCAGGAAATTTTACTGAAGTCAACGGAACACCTTTTGATGGGGTGAGTGAAAGTTCAATTGCCTTTGCCGATGTAGATGGCAATGGCAGCCAAGATGTTATCATTACTGGAGCAATCTCTGCTAATACTGCCCGAACCAAACTATACACCAATGATGGGGCTGGAAATTTTACAGAAGACACCGAATTCCCTTTTAGTAATGTATATAGTAGTTCAATTGCTTTTGCCGATGTAGATGGCAATGGCACCCAGGATGTCTTAATTACAGGAAATCAAAATGGCGTTGGTAAAGCGATTCTTTTAATCAATGATGGTGCTGGTAATTTTACAGAAGACACCGGAACCCCATTTACTGGCGTTTCGAGAAGTTCAATTGCTTTTGCCGATATAGATGGCAATGGCACCCAGGATGTCTTAATTACAGGACAAACCCCTAGCACTAGTATTGCTAGACTTTACTCTAATGATGGAGCTGGTAATTTTACTCAAGTTACCGGAACTCCTTTTGATGGGGTCCAGTACAGTTCGATTGCCTTTGCTGACGTAGATAGCAACGGCACCCAAGATGTTTTAATTACAGGATTAAATACATCATTCCAACGTATCGCTAAGCTTTACTCTAATGATGGTTCAGGAAATTTTACTGAAGTCAATGGAACACCTTTTGATGGGGTAGCGTCTGGCTCCGTATCTTTTGCGGACATCGATGACGATAACGACCAAGATGTGTTGATTACAGGCCGAGATCCCAGCTCTTCAATTATTATTGCTAAACTCTATAGAAATAACAGCCTCGTGCTTAATTGGACAGGCAATGTGAATAGTTTATGGACAGAAGCAGGAAACTGGAGCGATAATACTTTGCCTGATATAACAGATAATGTCGTTATACCTAATGTTACAAACCAACCATTAATCAGTTCTTCAGACAATGTAGAAGTAAGAAACCTTTTTGTTAATGAAAATGCATCAATTGATATTTCAGGTGTTCTTAACGTTAATGATGGAATTGTAAACAACGGCCAAATCACCTTCATAAGCAATGCCACATCAACAGGACAGTTAGATGAGTTTACAGGAACTTTTTCAGGTACCGGTTCAGTTACAGTAGAACGTTTTATTCCAGCCAGTAACAGAGCATTTAGACTTTTATCAACACCAATAACGTCTTCGGGCTCTATATTTGACAACTGGCAACAAGGCGGTTTAAATCC
>CAZGDG010000109.1:0-8013 GCA_964524415.1 uncultured Flavobacteriaceae bacterium | reverse complement strand
AAGGAGTTAGTTAATGGTAGGGGCTTCTTCGGTTTTTGTAAGTCTTTCTAAAAATATCACAATATTCTTACTTCACAAAGAAAGCATATGGCAAAAAACGTGCTTGTTTTTTGCCATATGCTTAATAAAGCCTTGTTTTTACTAGGATTCATCTAAATTCACCCTCATTAATTCAGAAATGTTAAATTTTCTACTGTAGTGTTATTGTATAGCTTAATTAAAACCTCAATATCATTATTCATCGGCAATTAAGATGAAGCCCCAATCAAATTCGCCATTACCATCCGTGGACCTAACGACCATTTCATTAGTAGATCTACTTTCAATGATATAGGTATGATCACCACCAATGTAATAGCCCAAAAATCCAATTCCTGTTAAATTTAAGGTTTCTACGCCACCAGGCCCTGTGATGAACCAGCTTTCAGTATAATCAGAATAGGGATAATTTTCGATATCAGCGCCATTAGCTGTTCCGCTTCCTGGACCGTTAAGCTCGTTTATGAGGTTTTCCCTTCCGAAAACAGTACCCTCTGGATTTACATCTGGACTATCATTTGTACTATCCGTAATATGAGTAAAGGTACCATCTACATTAAACACATATCGGTCATCGTACATACCTACACCCTCTTTATCAAATGCAGGTGCGGAAAAGAATTCATTGAAGATTCCTCCTATGGGTCCGAGACCAAAATGGCCAGGCACTTCGGCTTTTATGCGCCATGTACGCTCACTATCATTAGTAAGCATGGTAATTAATTCTGCTGGCGCTTCAAAAGTTGACAAAACATCTAGCTGAATGGTTTGACTTGAAGAGGCTCCACCAGTACCGTAGGCTATCACTGTGGCATTGTAGGTGTTTAGGCCAAGTGTTGAAAAAATGAGAGTAGCCTCACCATTTACTGCTGTAGTTCTAATATTGTCAATTTCAAAAACAAAAGAAATGGCATTGTCTGCTGTGGCACTAAACTTAACAAAGCCACTACCTAATCCTGGTGCATCGACCTCATCCAATTCGCCATCATCGTCAATATCGTCTAAGTATGTTAATTCAATATTGATGTTAGTTGGCGCCAACACTGGTCCAAATTCCTGGTCTTCTTCTTGGCAACTCGTCGTAACCGCAAGAACTAAAAGTATTGAAAATATATTCTTTAATTTTTTCATTTTTCCATTTTTATATAATGTCATCTAAACAACTAAAAATTTAAACTTAATTGAGCTCTAAGGTTACGTTATCTATATTCACGACTCCTGCCTCAGCTGCATTGTCAAATAGTACTCTTGCATCTGGAGCTCCAAATCCATCAGCGGTCAATGTTAGCGAGTAGGTTGTTATTTCTGGGGTTATGTTTACAGTCTGGCTATTATTAGCAAAACTGCCACCACTTAATCCAATACCCGCAATAATTGATCTATTAACATTAGACCAAGCGTCGAAGGTAAGCGTATATGTTTCGCCCTCGATAATTTCAAGTTTTTGACTTAGGTTTACTAAAAATGGCTGACCAGGATCTGGGCTCGTAACATCAACCGAATAGAAGGTGTCACCATTTAAAGTCGCTGTAGGTGCAGAACTGTTGTCATCTACTCCTACCAACCACAATTCACTTCCATTTTCAAAATCCCCATTTGTTACTAAATCATTTGGAGGAACTCTTCTTAGATAGACGTTATCTATATTAACGATTCCTGCATCACCATTTAGGTCAAATAAAATTCGGGCATCCAAGGCTCCAAATCCAGAAGCAGGCAACTCCAAGGTGTATCTGGTTACAACTGGCGTAATACTAACTGTCTCGACTGTAGCTGAAAAAGGAGGTCCGCTTAAACCTATACCTGCGATAATTGATCGGTTAACATTTGACCATGCTTCGAATGAAAGTTCATAAGTCTCACCTTCGATAATTTCTAGTTTCTGGCTCACATTCACTAAGAATGGCTGTCCAGGGTCAGGGGTGGTTACATCAACGCTATAGAAAATATTTCCTGCTTGCGAGGTTACTGGTGCTGGCGCATTATCATCAACGCCTACAATCCAATTATCGCTTCCTGCTTGGAAGTTACCGTTAGTGACAAGCCCATCATTGAAGAAGAACGATGTTGATTCCCTGTAGAAGTACAGGTTGTCAATAAATACAGTGGCGACATTTCCTAGCGCATCAAATAATAATTGTGTGACTTGAGAACGATCCATATTATAATCATCCAATGGAATATCAACACTTACCCATTGATCTTGCACCACTTCTTCTAATTCCACGATATCTTCTTGAGGTGGATCTAAAGCTGTATTTACGATTTTAAATCCTAATGTAGTTGCATCGGCTGTCCAATAATCGAAATGTACAAACTCCATAGTGGATAAGTCGGTAGGATTACTATAGTCTGTGACAATACCTGTAAAGGCAAGATTTCCGTATTGAATGGTATTATTTCCATCTATTTGTATTTCTTCAAAACCAGAGTTGGACCACTCAGTTGGAAACTCGTTGGTGGTGATTACATCGTATGAGTCACTATAAATGGCAATAACGTCAGCTGCAGGTACAGCTGGCGTTGGTGCTGCCGTAATTGGTGCCAATACCTCTGTAACCTCAAAATCCTCTATAATAAATTCCGTTGTCTCTATGGCTGCACTAAAAGCAGTAACAACTATGGTGTAGAGGCCAGGTTCATCGTACTCATACACGATTTCGTCACCAATATTGGCCATAACCACGTCACTATCATCACCTATAGTCTCTCCAAAGTCTACTTCATAATTTATTCCGAAGTCAGCTGTAGCCGTAACACGAACTGTATTGGAAACTGCACCATCGTTGGCTATGTTAACCTCCAAATTCTGAGGAGGAATAAATGATACATTAAGCGTTTGCTCAACAACTGTCTGTTTTCCTGTAACACCAGTTGCAATGGTCTTAACAGTGTAAGTCCCTTCTTCATAAATATTTTGGGTCACTTCTCCGGCCCCAAGTCTCACTGGGTTTTGGGTATTCTCGGTAAAGAACACATCGAAAAAGGACGCTCCAGTTCCACTAGGAATTAAGGTCACCAAACCACTATTATCTGTTGTTGGCACAAATAATACTGATACGTCTGAAGGTGCTTCTACGTCATTAATGAAATCTATATCGCGCTCGTCTTCCGAGCAGGCCATCAGCACTGTTAATACTGATGCTAATACTATAAAACCTATTCTTTTCATAACTTTACTTTTTAATACCCTGGATTTTGCTCCCACTGATTTCCAGCTAATTCAATTTCGATAAGTGGTATTGGGAATACCTCATTTTTTCCGGTTTGAAAACCATCGATAGCATTGGCTGCTTCACCTGTTCTTACTAAATCAAAGAAGCGGTGCCCCTCTCCAACAAGCTCTACGCGTCGTTCTTGTTGGATAGCATTTCTAAGTCCAGTTCCTCCTACCGATAGATTATTGGCCGTACTTCCGAAAGCGCGCTCACGAACTTGATTAAGATAAATCAAGGCTTGTGAATCGTTTCCAACCTCTGGACTAGCCAGAGCCTCTGCCGCCATTAAGAGTACGTCAGCATAACGTATAGCTCTGTAGTTATTGGGGTTGGTTAAGTTAGCATCACCAATGTCTGCATCTCCTTGCCTAGCAATATATTTTCTATTGTAATATCCTGTATGTTTAAACCCAATTGCATAAGTAGCGCCTGTCTCTTCTGCCCAGGCCTCAATATCTAAAATTGCGGTTTCGAGTCTCGTGTCTCCGTCTTCAAAAGCATCAACAACATCTTGGGTAGGTACATTAAAGCTAAAACCAGATCCAAATACTGGACCACTGTAGTTTCTAATTCCATTAAAGCCAACAGCGATATTACCTTCACTACATTGTAAACAACCAAAACCGGCACCTTCTTTGTCTGTATATTGCACTTCGAAAACGGATTCGATGTTATTCTCATTGTTATTTTCAAACATGGTACTGTAATCCTCTAATAAGGCATACTGTCCAGAATTTATCACCTCTTGCAAAACGTCGGCTGCTTCGGCATATTTTTCCTGATAGAGATAAGCCTTTCCTAAAAGCGCTTGTGCAGCGCCTTTTGTTGCTCTTCCGGTTTCAGATTGCTGAAGTGGCAAATTATTAGCCGCATAAATTAAGTCTTCCTCTATTAATGCATAGACGTCTTCCTTGGGTGCTTTTGGAATATCACGCTCATCTCCAAATTCGACAACACGATCCCTTACTAATGGTACATCACCAAAGAATTTGACCAATTCAAAATAATAATACGCTCTTAAAAAACGAGTTTGCGCTATTACATTCTCTTTTCCTGGAAAAGGTGTTTTATCTTCATACTGCATAATATAATTTGCTCTATTAACACCAGAGAACATCCAGCCCCAAATATCTCTTAGTTGTTGATTTACAGGGTTATGCTGCATCTCATCAATCTCTTGTATTCCAATAACGTCCGTTGCACTTTCGCCTCCGGACAAGGTGTTGTCTGAGGCAATTTCCCCAATCATAACGTTGATATAGGTGGTTTGCAACAAATCATAAGCTCCAATAAGTGCATTCTGGTAATCTTCTTCTGAATTGAAGTAATCTGCAGAATTTGCAAACGGTGGATCCACATCTACAAAGTCGTCACTGCATGAGGCAATGAAAACCATAGCCAAAATTATATATATGTGTTTTGTCTTTATCATTGTCTTAAAATTTTAAATTCATACCTAATAAGAATTGACGTGGATTTGGGTAGCCACCACCATCTATTCCACCACCTATTGGAGCTCCAGATGAGAGAACTGGGTCAAATCCTTGATATTCAGTTAACGTAAATAAGTTTTGTACAGCCGCATAAAATCTTACCTTGCTTAACTTGCTGTTTTCCAAAGCCTTGTCGGACAAGCTGTATCCTAGCGTAATATTTTGCATTCTTAAGAATGAGCCATCTTCTACATAAAAATCTGAAAAGAGAATGTTGGAATTAGCTCCGGTTGTCACTCTTGGAAATGAGTTGCTTGTACCTTCGCCTCTCCATCGATCTAAATAATAGGTAGTTCTATTGGTTAGTGGATTGTTACGCTCGTAATTTCTTACTATTTCATTACCTATAGAAGCGAACGCGTAGGCTACAAAATCGAAATTTTTATATTCAAAGGACAAGTTAAAGCCCATGGTGAAATCGGGTATAGGATTACCGATATTTGTACGGTCATCATCATCTATGACACCATCGTTGTTAATATCAACAAATATGAGGTCTCCAGGTCTTACATTGTCATTGATAGTTGGTAAACTTTCAACCTGTGCTTGATTTTGGAATATGCCAGCTGTTTTGAAACCTCTAAAGTATCCTAATGGGAACCCTGTCTCCATTCGTGCCGGTGGGTCTTGTCCAATCCCAAAAGCACCTCCTACCAAAAATTCTACGCCATCACTTACCGAAATCACCTCATTGTCTATGGTAGTTAAGTTGTACCGCGCAGATATTTTAAAGTCGTCACCTATATAATCATTGTACCCTAAGGCTAGTTCAAATCCTTTGTTTTCAATCACACCTGCATTCACTAAAGGAGCAGAGGCACCTGGCGCACTTGGCCCAAGCAGTCCGCTTACTTGAGGAGACACCAATAAATCTTCTGTTCTACGGATATAATAATCCATCGTTAAATCGAACTTATTGTCCAAAAATCTTGCATCTAGACCTACATCAAATGTTTTTTGCTGTTCCCACTGTATTTCTGGATTCGCAATTCTTCCTGTTGCTTGGCCAAAAGCTCGTGTACCATCCAATACATAGGTTGCCTCACCGTCGAGGGTACTGACAAAAGCAAAAGCTGGTATTCTGTCGTTACCTAAAATACCGTAAGATGCACGTAACTTTAAGAAGTCAAAAAATGAATTATTTTCCAGAAAGGACTCATCTGAAGCCACCCAACCAGCAGAAAATGACGGGAAATAACCAAATTTATTCTCTGGACCAAATGCGGAAGACCCATCACGTCTTAATACTGCACTGAACAGGTATTTTCCTTTATAATCATATTGGATACGAGTGAAATAAGACAGTAATCTAGAATCGAAAAACGGATTACGTGGTAGGCCTATAAAAACACTCTCAACATTAGAGGTATTGTCCAAACTAGCATTAGCAATATCATTGCCTACATCAAATCCAATAAATCCTGAGAAAAAACCTTCCGTCTTGAATACTGACGTTCCCAGAAGCACACTTAAATTATGCACATCATTAAATGATCGCTGATATTTAAGGAAGGCATCGAACGTGTAATCCCTGAAAATATTTTCATTTTCGGTTAATTGGCTCGTGAAAATATTGAATACCTTACCGCTTCCGTAAAACTGTTCCGGCAAGAAGGTTCTAATACCTTCTTCCGTATAATTAAATTGGTAATTTACCTGCGCTGTGAAATAGTCTAAGAAATCGTATGACAGTCCAGCGACACCACTTATTCTATCAACGTGTTGCCTATTATAACTATTCTGAATTTGTTGGAGCGGATTTACTACTTCATTACCTAAGCCTTCAGAAATAGAGAAGCCTCCATTTTGTCTCACCGGCAAGGTTGGCGCATTATTGACAGCATTAAACAATACCGAACCAATTCCGCCTTCATTTAACCTATTCCTGTTGGTGTAATTCCAAATAACTCCTGCATTGAATTTTAAATTTTCAGTTACGTCCAAACTATAATTAAGACTTTGATTGAGTCGTGTAAAATTGGCTCTGTTTCCACCTACAATACCATCTTGAGAAAATATAGACGCACCATAAGCAAACGTTTGAGTCTCGGTACCGCCTCTTATACTCACAGCAGTACTGTAAATAGGAGCTCTTTCAAACACTTCATCCTGCCAATTAGTACCCTGACCTAAACCAGAGACGTCTGGAAACGGCAAAGCCTCTCCATTAGCGGCAAAAGCTTCATTGGCCAACAAGGCATATTCTGTTGCATTAAGTGTTGGTAATTTTCTTGTGGTCTCTTGAACACCACCCCACGCATTGATTTCAACCGTGGTTGGCATGTTTTTACGACCGGTTTTGGTCTTAATAAGAATAACACCATTGGCTGCACGTACACCATAAATACCAGCAGTCGCATCTTTTAAGACGTTAACACTTTCTATATCGTTAGGGTTTAAAACACTTAAATCCTCTATAACGTTACCATCTACGAGTATTAAAGGACGGTTATCTCCGTTTGTGGAAATACCACGAATATTAATGGTTAACGCTGAACCCGGAGAACCAGAAGTGGAAGTAATATTTACACCTGCAACTTGACCCTGAAGTGCCTGCTCCACTCGAGTTGGTTTTAATTCTTCTATAGTTTCACTAGAAACTACCGACACGGCACCTGTTACCTCTTTCTTTGTTTGTGTGCCATAACCAATAACTACAACTTCATTTAATGCCTCTGCATCTTCTACTAGGGCTATTGAAAGCGGTTTATCGTCTACTATTTTGATTTCCTGTGTTTGGAAACCTAAGTAGGACACTACTAAAATTGAGTTTAAACTTACATCCTCGATGGTAAAATTACCATCAAAATCTGTTGAAGCCCCTTTGGTGGTATTTTTAATAACCACATTTACTCCGGGTAGTGGTAAGCCCGAGGAAGCTTCTGTAACAGTTCCTTTTACATTAACAGTCTGTCCCTGCATTATCATTGAGAAAAACAATGCGCACAGATAGAGAATTTTTATTTTCATCGGTTAATTAAATTAGTAGGACTAACTTAATATTTAATTTTGCACGATTCTCAAAATTAAACTATACAAAAAATATACATTTCAAAAAATTGGAGGTTTTTTTGTGATATTCTTTGTTGAACCTTTAGTTTTTAGGATTTAAACTTAATAACATAATCTTAACTGTCCCTTAACATTAATTATTCTTTGCATTAATGTATAGGTTATGTATAGGCTTTTTTAGGTTCTGTATAGGCGCTAAAGCTCAATAATATAATTGGATAAGCTCACATCATGATCTAATCCCATCTTTT